>JALWGP010000269.1 GCA_027038775.1 Sedimenticola sp.
CGATGGCCGCTGCCCCATCGTCGACACCTGGTGGCAGACCGAGACCGGCGGCCACATGATCACCCCCCTGCCCGGCGCCCACGGCCTCAAGCCCGGCTCGGCCAGCAAGCCCTTCTTCGGCATCCAACCGGCGCTCATGGACGACCAGGGCAACGAGCTGGAGCTGCCCAACCGCGGCAACCTGGTGATCAAGTTCCCCTGGCCCGGGCAGATGCGTACCGTGTACGGCGACCACAAGCGGTTCAAGGAGACCTACTTCTCCACCTACCCCGGCTACTACTTCACCGGTGACGGCGCCCGCTGCGACGAGGACGGCTACTGGTGGATCACCGGCCGGGTGGACGACGTGCTCAACGTCTCCGGCCACCGCCTGGGCACCGCCGAGATCGAGTCGGCGCTGGTGCTCCACGAGAAGGTGGCCGAGGCCGCCGTGGTGGGCTTCCCCCACGAGATCACCGGCCAGGGCATCTACGCCTACGTCACCCTCATGGCCGGCGAGGAAGGAACCGACGAGCTGAAGAAGGAGCTCATCGACCTGGTGCGCAAGGAGATCGGCCCCATCGCCAAGATCAACTTCATCCAGTGGGCACCGGGGCTGCCCAAGACCCGCTCCGGCAAGATCATGCGCCGCATCCTGCGCAAGATCGCCGCCAACGAGCTGGACAACCTGGGCGACACCTCCACCCTGGCCGATCCCTCGGTGGTGGACCACCTCATCGAGAACCGGCTCAACCGCTGAGGATCTTTCAAAGCACCGGCAAGGGCGGGCTTCGGCCCGCCTTTCCATTTCCCGGCTCCGTTTGGCATTCCTCCGTTTCCACGGTTGATTTTCCCCCGCCGAACTTTCAGGATGGCCGGAACCACGGACTCTCTCGGGTGAACGGCATGCAAGAACAACAAATCGTCTGGTTCCAGGACCTTTCCATGAAAGACGTGCCCGAGGTGGGCGGCAAGAACGCCTCCCTGGGCGAGATGATCGCCAATCTCTCCGCCGCCGGTGTGCGCGTCCCCGGTGGCTTCGCCACCACCGCTCACGCGTTCCGCGAGTTCATGCGGGTCAACGGCCTGGACGAGCGCATCGATCCCCTGCTCGACAGCCTGGACGTGAGCGACGTGAAGGCGCTGGCGGAAACCGGCCGCACCATCCGTAGCTGGATCGAGGAGGCGCCGCTGCAGCCACCGCTGGAGGCGGCCATCCGCGAAGCCTACGAGGCCATGGGCAGCCCCGCAGTGGCGGTGCGCTCCTCCGCCACCGCCGAGGACCTGCCCGAGGCCTCCTTCGCCGGCCAGCAGGAGACCTACCTCAACGTGCGCGGCATCGACCAGGTGCTGGCGAAGGTGAGGCAGGTCTTCGCCTCCCTCTACAACGACCGCGCCATCGCCTACCGGGTGCACCAGGGCTTCAGCCACCGCGAGGTGGCGCTCTCCGCCGGCATCCAGAAGATGGCACGCTCGGACCTGGGTGCCTCGGGTGTCATGTTCACCCTGGACACCGAGTCGGGCTTCGACCAGGTGGTCTTCATCAATGCCGCCTGGGGCCTGGGTGAAACCGTGGTCCAGGGCGCGGTGAACCCCGACGAGTTCTACGTCTACAAGCCCAACCTGGCCGCGGGGCGCCCCGCCATCCTGCGCCGCAGCCTGGGCGAGAAGGCGATCCGAATGATCTACGACGACGATGGCGAGACGGCGGTAAAGGTGGTGGAGACCGAACCCGGGGCACGCAGCCGCTTCGCCCTGGACGACACCCAGGTGGAGGAACTGGCCCGCTACGGCATGGCCATCGAGGGGCACTACGGCCGACCCATGGACATCGAGTGGGCATTGGACGGCGAGGACGGCCTGCTCTACATCCTCCAGGCAAGGCCCGAGACGGTGCAGAGCCGCCAGCGGCAGGGCATCGAGGAGTACGTGCTCAAGGAGCGCGGCAAGGTGCTCTGCCAGGGACGGGCCATCGGCCAGCGCATCGGCCAGGGCACGGCGCGGGTGGTGGAACACGCCAGCGAGATGGAGCGGGTGCAGCCCGGCGACGTGCTGGTCACCGACATGACCGACCCCGACTGGGAGCCCATCATGAAGCGCGCCTCGGCCATCGTCACCAACCGCGGCGGCCGCACCTGCCACGCCGCCATCATCGCCCGCGAGATGGGCATCCCCGCCGTGGTGGGCTGCGGCGACGCCACCGAGGCCATCGCCGAGGGAACGCCGGTGACCGTCTCCTGCGCCGAAGGGGACGACGGGTTCATCTACGAGGGGCTGCTCGAGTACGAGGTGCACCGCACCGATCCGGGACAGATGCCGAGGCTGCCGGTGAAGATCATGATGAACGTCGCCTCCCCCGCCCGCGCCTTCGCCTTCGCCCAGCTGCCCAACGAGGGGGTGGGCCTGGCTCGGCTCGAATTCATCATCAACAACACCATCGGCATCCACCCCAGGGCACTGCTGGAGTTCGACGCCCAGCCGGAGGAGCTGAAGCAGGAGATCGCACAGCGCACGGCCGGCTACGGGAACCCGCGCACCTTCTACGTGGAGAAGCTCACCGAGGGCATCGCCACCCTGGCGGCGGCCTTCCACCCGAAGCCGGTGATCGTGCGGATGTCGGACTTCAAGTCCAATGAGTATGCCAACCTCCTCGGCGGCCACCGCTACGAACCCGATGAGGAAAACCCCATGATCGGCTTCCGCGGCGCGGCGCGCTACCTCTCGGAGGCGTTCCGCCCCTGCTTCGAGCTGGAGTGCCGGGCACTGCGCAAGGTGCGCGAAGAGATGGGCCTCACCAACGTGGAGATCATGATCCCCTTCGTGCGCACCCTGGAGGAGGCGGAGGGCATTATTGCCCTGCTGGCGGAGAACGGCCTGGAGCGGGGCGTGAACGGGCTGCGCGTCATCATGATGTGCGAGATCCCCTCCAACGCAGTGCTGGCGGAAGCCTTCCTGGAACACTTCGACGGCTTCTCCATCGGTTCCAACGACCTCACCCAGCTCACCCTGGGGCTGGACCGCGATTCGGCGCTGGTGGCCCACCGCTTCGACGAGCGCAACCCCGCGGTGAAGCGGCTGCTGGAGATGGCCATCCGCACCGCGCGCGAGCAGGAAAAGTATGTGGGCATCTGTGGCCAGGGTCCCTCGGACTATCCCGACTTCGCCGAGTGGCTGCTGGAACAGGGCATCGGAAGTCTCTCCCTCAACCCGGACACGGTGGTGAAGACCTGGCTCTACCTGGCAAAGAACCTCTGATGCGCAAGGTCTTCGTCCTCTCCGACCACACCGGGCTCACCGCCGACGCCATGGCGCGCGCCCTGCTGGCCCAGTTCCCGGGCGAGGAGCACGAGATCGTGCGCCACCCCTTCCTGGACAGCCCGGAGAAGGTGGAAGCCGTGGTGGAGGCGATCTCGCGGGAGGAGGCGCCCCTGGTCTTCAGCTCGCTGGTGGACCCGGAGGCGAGAAAACGCCTGCAGGCCCTCTGCGGGGAGCGTTTCTTCGACTTCTTCCAGGATTACACCCCCCGCCTGGAGAGGCTGCTCGGCGTGAAGGCGCGGCCAGTGACGGGCTCCCTGCACGGCATCGCCAACCATGGCCTGTACCAGGAACGCATCCGCGCCCTGGACTACAGCATGATCCACGACGACGGCGCCGTCACCCGCAACTACGAGAACGCCGATGTGATCCTGGTGGGGGTCTCCCGCAGCGGCAAGACACCCACCTGCCTCTACCTGGCGCTGCACTACGGCCTGCAGACCGCCAACTACCCGCTGGTGGACGACGACCTGGAGCGCAACGAGCTGCCCGCCGCCCTCGCCCCCTACCGTGACAAGCTGGTGGGGCTCACCATCGATCCCGTGCAGCTGCAGCGCATCCGCATCCAGCGCCGCAGTTCCGGCCGCTACGCCGCCCTGGAGCAGTGCCAGTGGGAGGTACGCCAGGCCGAGGCGCTGTTCCGGCGCCACGGCATCCCGGTGATCGACACCACCGCCATTTCCATCGAGGAGATCGCGGCGCACATCACCTCGGAGATCCTGGCGCAGCCTTCCCGGGGAGGCGGGCCGGCCGCCTAGCCCAGGGCCTGCCTGGAATCGCCCCCCGTCTGCGCGGGTCCTGGCCTGCCCAGGTGATACCCCTGCCCGTAGTCGATGCCAATGGCCTTCACCGCCTCCAGGATCTCCGCGTTTTCAATGAACTCGGCCACTGTCTTCACCTGCAGCACCTGGGCCAGCTCCTGGCACATCCGCACCATCACCTCGTCCAGGGGATCGGTCAGAATATCCTTCACGAACTGGCCATCGATCTTGAGATAGTCGATGGGAAGGTTCTTCAGGTACCCGAAGGAACTGAGCCCGGAGCCGAAGTCGTCGAGCAGAATCCGACACCCCAGTTCCTTGAGCGCCTGCATCAGTTCGCCGGCAACCGTGATGTTGGTGACCGCTGCCGTTTCAGTAAGCTCGAAGCAGATCCGCTCGGCATCGACGCCGTAGCTCTCCAGGGTCATTTGCACGAAGGCGGCGAAGGAACGGTCGCTGAAGGTCTGCGCGGAGAGGTTGATGGTGTAGAGCGTGCCATTGGAATCCGCTGCCTCCGCGAGGTAACCGATCGCGTTCTCCACCATCCAACGGTCGATCTGCCACATGAGGTCGTAGCGCTCCGCCGCCGGAATGAAGAGCCCTGGCGGCAACAGCCTGCCGTCGTGGTTCCGCAGCCGGATGAGAAACTCGTTCATCACCGGCAGTCCGCTCTCCTGGTCGAGGGGACGGATGGGCTGTACGAACAGCTCGAAACGGTCGTTGTCCAGCGCCTCGTGCAGCCGCGGCAGCCACTGCATCTCCTGGTGGTGCCTGTGCACCGACATGTCCTCCAGCGCGTGCACATGGATCCGGTTCCTGCCGTGCTCCTTGGCCACGTGGCAGGCCAGATCGGCCGCCATCAGCACCTCCTTGAGGGAGTCTACGCCACGCCCCAGGGGAACCACGCCGATGCTGGCATGCACCTGGAAGAGCTTCTCCTCCCAGCGGAAGCGGAAGTTCTCGATGGAAACCAGGATGCGCCGGGCAATGCGCTCGGCCACATCGAGGCTGCACTGCCTCAACAGGATGCCGAACTCATCACCGCCCACCCTCGCCAACAGGTCTCCCGAACGGAGCACTTTGGTGATCTGCGCCGCCACCTGTTTCAGCAGCTCATCCCCCGCCGCATGGCCGCAGGTGTCGTTGATCAGCTTGAAGCGGTCCAGGTCGAGATAGATCATCGCATGCTCGACTCCCTCCGCCTCGCTGTCGGAAAGCGCCTCACGGACCCAGGTTTCGAAGGCACCACGGTTGTAGAGCCCGGTAAGCAGGTCGTGACTGGCCTGGTAGGCCAGCTTTTCCATCAGTTCGTGCTCCACGCTCACGTCGCGAATGACGATCACCATACCGTCGTTTCCGTCGGGAAAGGTGAGCGTGGAGGCCCTGCTGTCGATGGCCGTGGCCACCCCGTCCGAGGTGACCAGCCGCACGGGCCTGCGCTCGCCCTCGGCGGACTGGTTGAGGAAATAGGCCCGCACATCCCCGATGCGCGCACCGGTACGGACATCCTGGAGAGTGACCACCTCCTCCAGCCGACTGCCGCAGATCTCCAACAGAGGCCGCCGCAACATCCGCTTGCCGGTGGGATTGACATACCGCACCCGCCAGTCGGCATCCACCACCAACACGGTGTCTCCGATGGCGTGCAGCGTCTTCTGCGCCCGTTCGCGTTCACGGTCCAGGGCCAGTTGCGCAGACTGGGCCATCCGGCTTTGGAGACGCTGGGAGCGCCACAGCAGGAAGAAAACCGAGGCCAGCGTGCCGAGCACCAGGGCCAGCAGCAGGACGCCCGTGGACCACAGCTCCCGGATGCCGATCCCCTTCTCGATGTCGAGCAGGTCGCCGGAGGGAAGCACGACCCTGTGCCGCAGGCGCACCGGCACCCGCACGGGGCCCGGCTCCAGGATGGGTCTCCCGGGCGTTCCCGCCACCTTTCCCTCCTCCAGGGAGATCCGGTAACCGGGGTGGTGCTCCCGCCAGCCGGCGACCAGCCATTCCATGTCCAGGATCACCAGGAACAGCCCGCTGAACTGTTCGCGACGCTCGACTTTGGTAGCCGGCACCTGGAACCCGTTGTAGGTGGCGTACGCCCAAATCAGGGCATGGCGCGGACGGCCCAGGCCATCGATTCCCGTCACCGGCGTGGGCCCGGCACTCTCCACCACCTTGCGCAGCACCTCGGCGTCACCGACTTCCTGCAAAAAATCCGTTCCCAGGTGCGTGGCCAGCTGGGGCGTAAAGGGTTCCATGAAGGTAGCCGGAAGATAGCCGCTCCGGCCAAGCCACGGCATTCCATCGGCGGATCCGCCGTCGCTCCCACGGATGCGGAATCCCAGGAACCCCCGTGCCCGCATCTCCGCCTCAAAGGAGGACTTCTCATCGGCGGGCACCCAGTTGAAATAGTGGATGGAATGGAGCAGGCGGTTCTGGTCCAGGATGCTCTGCGAGAGGGACGCCAGGCCGGACATCTCCAGCGAATCGTCCGACTGGTAGTAACCGGCCAGGGTATTGAGAACGATCTTGGCGTTGTCTCCCGCCGCCTTGAGGTCCCGCTCGACGACGGCGGTGAATTCCTCCATCTCGTGTCGTTCTTCCACCACTTCCAGCCACCCGGCGACGACGAGAACCAGCACGAAGGCGAGCGCGAACACCGGCAGCGACCAGAGCCGGGACTTCCCTCCCGGAACCTCCCGATTCTCCGTCATCATCGGGACACCACCCGTTTCGCCCGCTTCCGCAGCCGGTCCGGCAGGCGGATACCGGCGCGTTCCAGCAGTTCGGGATTGATCCACAGGTCCCACCTGCGGTTGGCGATGATGGGAATGTCAGCGGGCGAGATCCCCTCCTCGAGGATCGCCAGCGCGGTTCTTCCCGCCCACGTCCCCTGCTCCTCCGGTATCTTGGTGAACCCGAGCATGGCCACCGGCATCATCCACCCATGATTGGTAACGGTCAGTACCTGTGAAACCCGATCGATTTCACGGCGAACCTTCTCCTCGTCCCAATCCGGAATGCCGGCATGGCTGCCCAGGACGAGCAGATCCCCCTCCTGGGCCTCCCGGTAGGCCTCCAGCCATTCACGACGCGAGCGCACCAGGCGGGGAACGACTTCCACCCCCTTCTTCTCGAGTTCCGCCCGGAACCGTTCCAGGTTCTTTCGCTCGGTGACCGTCTCGGCGCCCAGGTAGTAGGCCCGGCGCAGCGGCCGTACCAGCTGGAACGCACTGTGCAGGAGGGGCTGGATGGGTGCCACTTCGACCATCCCCGTCACGTTCGAATAGGGAAAGCCGTATTCATCCACCGACCAGTTGACGCCACAGAAAACAACGGGCAGGGAAGCGTCCCGGAAATAGGGTTTGACCAGGTACCTGGCGGCGTTGTCGTCTGCCGTGATGACGATATCGGGTTTCCACTCGTCGATCAGTTCCTTGGCCTGCGCCGCCACCCACTTCATGTACTCTTCGGACTTGTTGCGCTTGGTATCCATGTAGAAAGCACGGTAGTCGCACCTTCCCTCCAGCACGGAACGCAGTCCCTTTTCCACCCCCTCCGACCAGCTGTATCCCTCGTGGTAGGAAGAGACGAACAGGCACCTGGGCTCTCCCCAGGCCACGGAAGTGGCTGATATGCAAAGGATCAGCGTCCGGAAAAGGCGCCCTCTGCACCATGACAAGAAGAAAAGGAAGCTCATCCACCACCTCCGAAAGAGGTACTTGCTCTTTTCATTGGTCGGCGTTTCTTCATATTTCTTTAAGAAAACCCTGACATATTCCACAGCTGGGGCGCCGGAAAATCCCGAAGGCCCGACCTTGCCATCCCGGAAGAACGTCCACGGGCTCCTTCCCGCTTCTGAACGACCCCGAGAAATGGAACCGATGCCAGCAATCGAACGGGCGAACAGCGGAGACGACAGGATCGCCGACCTGCTCCGCGAAAGGCACGGGGTTTCTCCCCACGACCTTGCCCGTGCCTCGCGCCTCGCGGAGGGGAACGGGGTCTCTCCCTGGACGATGCTCCTGAGGCTCGGGCTGGTCGCCGACGCCGCATTGGCATCGGTGTTCGCCACCGCACTCGGGCTGGAACCCGTCACCGAGGCGGAGCTGCCCGAAGCCCCCCTCTTCGGGGAAGCGCTCTCCCTCCGTTTCCTGCGCGAGTCGCGGCTGCTCCCCCTCTACCTCGAGGAGGGACGCCTCCACCTGGCCATGGCGGATCCCACGGACCGGTTCGCGCTCGAAGCCGTGGAGGCCGCCACCGGTCACCCCGTGGTGCCACGCGTGGGCCTCCCTTCACGGATCGATGCCGCAATGGAGAAGCTCCACGGCAACGGGCGCGGGGCCGTGGAGGAGATCACGGAGGAGTTCGGGACGGGGGAGGACCCCCCCGGGGACGCGGAGACGCTGAAGGATCTCGCCTCCGAAGCGCCCGTGATCCGGCTGGTGAACCTGCTGATCCAGCGGGCGATGGAGGCGCGTGCCTCGGACATCCACTTGGAGCCCTTCGAGGAGCGGCTGCGGGTGCGCTACCGCGTGGACGGTGTGCTCCTCGAGGCGGAGAGCCTGCCCGCCAGCGCCGCCGCGGCGGTAGTCTCTCGCATCAAGCTCATGGCCAGGCTCGACATCGCCGAACGGCGACTGCCCCAGGATGGGCGGTTCAGCCTGCGGCTGGAAGGGAGGGAGCTGGACATGAGGGTCTCCACCGTACCCACCCTCTTCGGCGAGAGCCTGGTCCTCCGCCTGCTCGACAAGACCGGGGTGCAGCTCGACTTCGGGGCGCTGGGGTTCGACGGCGAATCCCTGCAGCGCCTGCTGCGTGTTCTCCGCCTGCCCCACGGCATCGTCCTGGCCACCGGCCCCACCGGCAGCGGCAAGAGCACCACCCTCTATGCCGCCCTCCACCGGCTCAACACCGACGAGCGGAAGATCATCACCGTCGAAGACCCGGTGGAGTACCGGCTCGAGGGCATCAACCAGATCCAGGTGAAGCCGCAGATCGACCTCACCTTCGCCAGGGCGTTGCGCTCCATCGTGCGCCAGGATCCCGACATCATCATGGTGGGCGAGATGCGGGACCTGGAGACCGCCCGCATCGCGGTGCAGTCCGCCCTCACCGGACACCTGGTGCTCTCCACCCTGCACACCAACGACGCCGCCAGCGGCGTCACCCGCCTGCTGGACATGGGCATCGAACCCTACCTCATCACCGCCACCGTCAACGGCATCGTCGCCCAGCGGCTGGTGCGGCGCCTCTGTTCCCGCTGTGCCGAACCGGTGGAGCCGCTGCCCGAGCTGGTGACAGAGCTGGGGCTGGAATCACCGGCCGCCGGCACGCGGCTGCGCCGCGCGGTGGGCTGCGACACCTGCGGCGGCATCGGCTACCGTGGCCGCCTGGCGCTCACCGAGGTCATGGTGATGGACGACAGCCTCCGCCGCCTGGTGATGCGCCAGGCCGACGCGGAGGAGATCCGCCGGGCCGCCGTCACCGGGGGCATGACCACCCTGCGCCACGACG
>JALWGP010000270.1 GCA_027038775.1 Sedimenticola sp.
ACCGAGGGCGTGGAGGGCGCGCTGCCCATCGCCGTGGTGCCCTTCCGCTGGAAGGGGGACCCCGCCTCGCCGCCGCCGCAGAAGGTGGGACGCATCGTGGCCGCCGACCTGCACCGCAGCGGCTATTTCAGGACCCTGCCCGAGTCGGAGATGCTCGCCTTTCCCGCCACCACCGCCGAGGTGGACTTCCGCGACTGGCGGGCGCTGAAGCAGGAGAACCTGGTGATCGGCGAGGTGGAACCCAACGGGCCGGGGGGCTACAAGGTGAACTTCAAGCTCTTCGACGTCTACCAGGGTGAGCAGCTCATGGGCTACAGCTTCGCCACCACCGCCAGGGACCTGCGCAGCGTGGCCCACCACATCGCCGACCTGATCTACGAGACCCTCACCGGCACGCCCGGCGCCTTCGCCACCCGCATCGCCTACGTGGTCTCCGAAGGCACCATCGAGCAGCCGCGCATCTCCCTGCGCATCGCCGATTCCGACGGTCACAACTCGCAGGTGATCCTCTCTTCCAGCGAACCGATCATGTCGCCCGCCTGGTCACCCGACGGCCGCAGGCTGGCCTACGTCTCCTTCGAGAACGCACGGCCCTCCATCTGGATCCAGGAGGTGTTCACCGGCAGGCGGGAGAAGGTCACCAGCTTCAAGGGGATCAACGGGGCGCCGGCCTTCTCGCCCGACGGCCGCTTCCTGGCCATGGCGCTCTCCAAGGACGGCGATCCCGACATCTATGTGATGGACCTGGCGCGCCGCAAGCTGCGCCGCCTGGTGCGTCACTGGGCCATCGACACCGAGCCCGCCTGGTCGCCTGACGGCCGCTATATCGTCTTCACCTCGGATCGCGGCGGCTCGCCCCAGATCTACCGGGTACCCGTCACCGGAGGGGGCGCCGAGCGCATCACCTACGACAACAGTTACAACGCGCGCGCCTCCTATTCGCCCGACGGCAAGCTGCTCACCTTCATCACCCGGGTGGGGCAGCAGTTCCGCATCGCGGTGATGGACCTGGCGCGGGGCTCCACCACGGTGCTCACCGATGGTTCCCTGGACGAGTCGCCCAGTTTTGCCCCCAACGGCAGCATGATAATTTATGCCACGCGCTACCGTGGAAAGGGGGTGCTGGCCGCCGTCTCCACGGATGGCCGGGTCAAGCAGCGTCTCGCGTTGCAGAGCGGTGACGTGCGCGATCCGGTCTGGTCTCCCTACTACAAATAGGTGTTCAACATGAAGAGAGTTCCACTGATCCTCCTCCCCCTCCTCCTGGTGACCCTGCTGCTGGGCGGCTGCGGCACCACGGGTCCCACCACCGGCGAAGAGGGTGCCGCCGGCGCCGCAGGGGGTGCCGCTGGCGCCGGCAGCGGTGCCGAGACCTCCGCTGCCGCTGCGGGCGGCGCCTGGACGGGTTCGCCCCTGGACGACCCCAACAGCCCGCTTTATGAAAAGGTGGTCTATTTCGACTTCGACCGCTCGGAGATCCGTCCCGAGTTCCTGCCCATGCTTCGCGCACACGCCGACTACCTGATCAACACCCCCTCTGCCCGCCTGGTGATCGAGGGTCACTGCGACGAGCGGGGTTCGCGCGAGTACAACATCGCCCTGGGCGAGCGGCGGGCGAACGCGGTGAAGCGCTTCCTTGAGGCCGAGGGGGTGAGCCCCCTGCAGCTCGAGACCATCAGTTACGGCGAGGAGCGCCCCGCCGTTCCCGGTCACAATGAAGAGGCCTGGGCCAAGAACCGCCGGGCCGAGCTGGTCTATCAGTGATCCGGGCGGTCAGCGGAAGCGCCTGCGGCGCCGGCCTGCTGTTGCTGGTCGCACTGCTGCCGTCGGTGTCCCCGGGGGCGGAGCCCACGGCGGAGCAGCGCCTGCAGCGGTTGGAACGGCGGGTTTCCCATATCAGTGACCTGGTGCTGGAAGTGGAAGGGCTGAAGCGGGCCAACCGAGAGCTGCTGGGACGCATCGAGGGGCTGGAGCACCGGCTGCGGCAACTGGAGCGGAAACAGCGCGAGCTCTACCTGGACCTGGACCAGCGCATCTCCTCCCTGCAGGGAGGAGCACCGGTACCCGCCGAGCCGGTGGTCGAGACGCCTGCCGCCGGGTCTGGCCAGAACCGTGGCGCGGCAAAACCCACCGCACCGGCCACTGCTCCCGTCAATGCGCGGAAGATGCGGAAGGAATACGACGCCGCCTACGCGCTGCTGCAGCCCTCACGGCGCGACTACAAGAAGGCCATCGCCGCCTTCCGCAAGTTCCTGGAGAAATACCCCCAGGGCGATCTCACCGACAATGCGCTCTACTGGCTGGGTGAGACCTACTACGTGACCCAGGACAATGCCTCGGCCCTGGCCAGCTTCGACGAGCTGCTGCAGCGCTTTCCCGGGAGCGAAAAGGTCCCCGGGGCCCTGCTGAAGAAGGGCTACGTGCTGCAGGCCATGGGCCGCAAGGCGGAGGCGAAGAAGGTGTTCGAGAGGCTCGTTGCCGAGTATCCCGATGCCTCGGTGGCGCGCATGGCCAGGACGCGGCTCAAGCAGCTCAAGTGACGCGGCTCCGGGTCACCGAGATCTTCCGCTCCCTGCAGGGAGAGGGGCTGGATGCCGGTTTGCCCACGGTCTTCGTGCGCCTCACCGGGTGCCCCCTGCGCTGCGGGTACTGTGACACCGCCTACGCCTTCAAGGGGGGGCGCAGCATGGGCGTCGAGGAGATCTGCCGGGTGGTGGGGGAGCACGGAACCCGCCACGTCACCGTCACCGGCGGTGAGCCCCTGGCCCAGAAGGGGACGCATGCGCTGATCCCGGCCCTCTGCGACCAGGGCCACGAGGTTTCGGTGGAAACCAGTGGCGCCCTCGACGTGGCGCAGGTGGACCCCAGGGCCACCCTGGTGATGGACCTCAAGACGCCGGGTTCCGGCGAGGTGGAACGGAACCTGTGGCGGAACCTGGAGCACCTGAAGCCGGGTGACCAGGTGAAGTTCGTCCTCTGCCACCGGGAGGACTACGAGTGGAGCCGGTGGCAGGTG
>JALWGP010000271.1 GCA_027038775.1 Sedimenticola sp.
TTGGTAGAAAGCACCGGAATGCCGTAGGTGCGGGGCCAGAAACGCTAGAGATGGTCCGAGCCCGCCTTGCTGGCCGAGTAGGGCGAGCTGGGGCGGTAGGGTGTCTCCTCGGTGAAGAGCCCCCCGCCCGTGCCCAGGTCGCCGTAGACCTCGTCGGTGGAGACGTGGTGGAAGCGGAACCCTTCCCTGGCCTCGCCCTCCAGTTCGTTCCAGTACCCCCGTGCCACCTCCAGCAGCACGCTGGTGCCCACCAGGTTGGTCCGGACGAACTCGGCCGGTCCGTCGATGGAACGGTCCACGTGGGACTCGGCCGCCAGGTGGATGACGGCGTCGGGCCGGTGCTCGCGGAAGACCCGCTCCACCTCCGGGCGGTCGCAGATGTCCACCCGCTCGAAGCGGTAGCGGGAGTGACCCTCGGCGCCGGGCAGGGATTCCAGGTTGCCGGCATAGGTGAGCTTGTCCAGGTTGACCACGGCCCGGTCGGTGCGGGACAGGAGGTGGCGCACCAGGGCCGAGCCGATGAAGCCGGCGCCGCCGGTGACCAGCAGGGTCTTCACGCGGCGCCCTCCTTGGTCACCAGGATGTCCTCCATCACCAGGTACTGAAGGTCGGAACCGAAGAACATGTTCAGTGCATCCTCGGGCGAGCAGACCATGGGTTCACCGCGCCGGTTGAGGGAGGTGTTGAGCACCACGCCATTGCCGGTGAGCTTCTCCAGCTCCTCGATCAGTTCATAGTAACGGGGATTGGTGTCGCGGGTCACCACCTGGGCGCGGGCGGTGCCGTCCTCGTGCACCACCTCGGGCACCCGCTCCTTCCAGCCCTCGCCCACATCGAAGGTGATGGTCATGTAGGGGGCGGGATGGGTGCTCTGCAGCATGTCGGGCGCCACCCGGTCGAGAAGGCTGGGACAGAAGGGGCGCCATCGCTCGCGGTACTTGATCTGCTCGTTGATGCGGTCGGCGATACCGGGCACGTTGGGCGCGCCCAGGATGGAGCGGTTGCCCAGCGCCCGCGGCCCGAACTCCATGCGCCCCTGGAACCAGGCCACCGGGTTGCCCTCGGCCAGCAGCTTCGCCGTCCGTTTCGGTACCTCGTCGATGCGCTGCCACCTGGGCCTTTCGGGGTGCGTTTCGCAGGCGGCGATGCACTCCTCGGTGGTGTAGCGCGGCCCCAGGTAGGCGTGCTTCATGGGCCGGATCTTCTCGCCCAGGCGGCTGGCCACGTAACTGGCTGCGCCGATGGCGGTGCCCGCGTCGGAGGCCGCCGGCTGGACGAAGAGCTCCTCCACGTCGTCGCGCGCCAGGATGCGCTGGTTGAGCTTGACGTTGAGGGCCACGCCGCCGGCGAAGGCGAGCTTGCCGGTCTCCTCCAGGATGTCACCCAGGTAGTGGTCGATGAGCCCCAGGGCCACCTCCTCCAGCTGGGCCTGGACGGCGGCGGCGTAGTCCACGTAGGGGTCGTCGATCTCGTCCCCCTGGCGCGGCGGCCCCAGCCACTCCACCAGCTTCGGGCTGAAGTAGTAGCCCTTGCCGGAGGCGTCTTTCCAGCGGCGCAGCCCCACCACGTTGACGTAGCGGGTGTTGACACGGAACTCGCGCCCGTCGAAATCGATGAGGCGGGAGAGGTCGAAGCGCTCCGGGTCGCCGTAGGGGGCCATGCCCATCACCTTGAACTCGCCGTCGAGCATCTCGAAGCCGAGGTACTCGGTGATGGCACCATAGAGACCGCCCAGGGAGTCGGGATCGTAGAACTCCCGGATCTTGTGGATGCGGCCGTTCTCGCCCCAGCCGAAGAAGGTGGTGGCGTACTCGCCCTTGCCATCGATACCGAGGATGGCCGTCTTCTCCTGGAAACCACTCAGGTGGTAGGCGCTGCTGGCGTGAGCCAGGTGGTGCTCCACCATCTCGATGCGGGCGTTGCCCAGCCCCAGGTCGGCCACCAGCTTCTCCAGCCGCTTGCGGTTGCGCCGGTAGCGGCGGTTACCGTGGAAGATGGCGGCCAGCGCCCGGTCGGGAGCGTACCAGTGGCGCGCCGCGTAGTGCCAGCGGGCAGCGCTGCCGAAAAGGGGGATCTTCGCGTAGGGAAAGGCCACCACCTCCACCTGGTCGGGGCGGACGCCGGCGTACTCCAGGCAGAAACGGGTCGCCTCGTAGGGAAAGCGCCCCTTGGCGTGCTTGTCGCGGATGAAGCGCTCCTCCTCCGCCGCCGCCACCAGCTCGCCGTCGATGAACAGCGCCGCGGACGGGTCGTGGCTCACCGCCCCGGCGACTCCCAGTACGATCATCGGAATCTCGGGCCCGCGGCCCAGGTTGCATGCATTGGGCGCATTCTAGCAGAGATGCCTTTTCCCCTCGGCCTCCGCCAGCGCCGCCTCGAAGGCCGCGCGCAGCTCCGGATCCTTCCAGTTGCGCAGGAACCGCTCCCGGTCGGCGCGGACGCCCCGTTCCCGGAGCCAGCGCCAGCGGGGACGGGAGAGGCTGTCCAGGTCGATCACCTGGACGTCCTCTTTGCCGACGAGGAAGTTGGAGGCCTTCATGTCACCGTGGACCAGGCCGTTTTGCGCGAAAGCGGCCACCACCGACGCCACCTTCCGGACCTTCTCCCGGTCACCGTGGCGGCCGCTGAAACAGCGGTCGGCCCGTTCTCCCCCGGCTTTCTCGGTGACCAGCCAGGCCCGCCGGCGAAGGCCGTGCCGCTCCTCGATGTACGCAAGGGGCCGGGGGGTGGGGATCCCGTAGCCGCGCACCCTGTGGGCATTGCGCCACGAGCGCCGGCCCCGGCTGGACGACAACATGCGGCGCAGGCCGTGAAACCGCGTCTTGACGTTGTAGCGCTTCACCACCACCTGGCGGTCGCCGATCCGGTCCACCCAGACGGTCTGGGAGTTGCCTGCCTTGAGCAGGTCGCTCTCTCGGGCGGGGCCGGAGAGGGCGCCGGAGATCCACTCGTCCAGCAGCCGGACATCCAGCTCCCGCCGCTGGAAGATGCGCAGTTCGCCTTTCTCACGCACCAGGAACTCGGTGCAGTCACGCAGGCACTTTTCGCTCAGCTTGCGGGCACGATAGTGACGCCAGCGGTCGGCATGGCGGCACACGCCCCGGGCAAAGGCGGCAGGATCGGGAAACCCACGCCGACGGCAGTAGACCTCCAGCGCCGCCATGACCCCGGCATGCGCGCTGCGCGGGAATTGGGCGAGAAGCAGGCCGAGATTGCGCTGGGCCGGTTTCCCGGCCAACGGCCCGGAACCCAGGCGATAGGCACCCCCATCGATGGCCCGGATCGCGCCGGCGGCATCCACCAGAAAATTGTCCAGATGCGGATCTTCCTGGACCATGCCCGCCTCGTGCTGGCCCGCCACGAGGTTGAACAGCTCGGCCAGCAGCGCTTTCCGACGAACTTCTCCCGCGCATCGCCAGGCCTCCCCGAAGGGAAGGGATCCCGCCAGGTACTCGTAGAGCACCACCCGTGCCGCGCCAGCCGCCACCGGCTCCGGCAGCAGCGGCTCCGGCACCGGGATGCCCCGGCGAAACATGGCGGCAATGGCCCCCAGATCCCTCTGTGCGTCCCGGACGGCGGCAGACCCTGTAAAGACCTTGGCCAATACGGGCTTCTCGCGCCACCATCCCCGGAAAACCATCCGCCGCCCGGGAAGCAGCCGCAACAGCTCCTCGCAGCGCAGGGGCCCCAGGGACCCGAGCACCAGGTCGAACGGCAATTGCGCGGGATCTTCAGGAAGGGGGGGCATCACCGGCATCGAGGGGTTTGCGGAAGATGGCGAAGATCTCGTCTCCGCGCCCCAGCAACATCGAGGCCGCCACGTAGGGCCGGGCCAGGATCCGCCGAAGCTTCCGCTTCTTGGAGGGTCTTCCCCGGACACCGAACCTGTAGTCCCAGCTGTTGAGCACGATCTTCGGGGTGGACGAGGTGCGTACCACTGCCGGCTCGAAGCCCGCCCGCCCGGCGAGACGGGCCAGGTTTTCCGGGGAGAAGAGCACCAGGTGGCGGGGAATGTCGTTGGCGAACCAGTGAACGCCGAACCAGCCCCGGCCGAGCGCCCGGCTGTTGGGTGTCATCAACACCATGAGGCCGCCCGGTTTCAGGATCCTGTGGATCTCCGTCACGAAGTCCACGGGAGCCGGGATGTGCTCGATCACGTGGCGGGCGGTCACCACGTCGAAATGCCCGTCCGGGAAGCCGGCCTCCGACAGCTCCCCCTGGAAAACCTTCAGGCCGGCGGCCCTGCAGGTCTCCACCGCACTCCGGTTGAACTCCACCCCTTCCGGCTCCCAGCCGAGCGCGCGCATCGACCTGAGGTACTTGCCGCCTCCGCAGCCCACGTCGAGCAGCCGCCCGCTCCCGGTGAAGGGAACCGCGTGGCGATGGACGAATGCGCCCAGGATCCCGGCGAGCCAGCGGGGAAAACCGCTGTCGAGATGGGCATAGCCGTACCGGGAGCGCAATACCGCCCTCTCCAGTGCACTCCTGCGCTTCTCCCGTCCCGGCCTGTAGGGCTGGTAGTCGTCGGGATAGAAGCTGGCGATCCGCTGCGCATCGGGCATCGGCGCCTGGTAGACGGCCCCGCAATCGCCACATTCCGCGTAGGAAAACTCGCCCGGCAGGTGCATCAGCAGGTCCCTTCCCGTGTAGGCATGGGAACCCGAACCGCCGCACACGGGGCAGGGTTCCGAAACCGTTGGCCTGGACACGGACATCAGCCGTCCTTTTCCGCTTTGATTACGTGTGGCTTCATGAAGCCGTTACCCGGCCTGCGCTTCCGGTGTTTCATTGGGAACCGATTTCCCCCTGTACGAGTTCATCCAGCGATTTCATCATTCCACCAAAGACCGTCCGCAGGGAATAGTGCCGCACACACTTCTCCCGTCCGGCTTCCCCAAGGCGGACCCGCAGCTCGGAGGAATCATGCAGCGCCCGCAGGGCCTCGACCCAATCCTCCCCGGTCTCCGCCAGCAGCCCCGTGACACCGTGCTCCACGATCTCGGCGTTGACGCCCGTGGGGGAGGATACCACCGGCAGCCCGGCGGCCATATACTGCAGCACCTTGAGACCGCACTTGCCGCGGGTGAAACGGTTGTCCGGCAGCGGGGCCAGCCCCACGTGGGCGGCCGCCAGTTCCCGCGTCTCCGCTTCCGGCGACCAGGGGATGTGGACAACGGGCAGGCTCCGGGTTTCCAGCGTGAAATCGGAAACGATCTTGAGGCGAAGGCCGGGCATCTCCTCCGCGGCCCGCTCCAGCACGGGCACGATGGTCAACAGATGCTTTCTCGTGGAGCTGCTCCCGATCCAGACCAAGTCGAGCGTGGATTCCGGCTTGGTCACCCGCAGGCGGTATCGATCCGTCTCGACCGCCGTGGGAACGACCCGCACGTTGCCGTTGAAACGGCCGGCCTCGTCGGCAAGGTAGCGGTTGCCCGCCCACACCAGGTCGCATTTGGCGACCGTGGCAGCGAAGCGCCGCGCCCTGCGCGGGGAGGCGCCGCCATCGCTGCGGCAGAATATGGCGTCGTCGAAGGTGAACACCAGGTGCCGCGCCGCACGGCGCAGCAGAAACCGGAACAGCGGCCCGTAGGTTCGGCGCACCAGGACCACCACCTCCACCCTGCGAGCCGCGCGCAGCACGGCCAGGCGATCGCGCAGGGAACCGGAGCCGGACAGGTGGCGTGGCCGCCAGCCGGCCTCCTCGAGCAACGGGAAGAAATCCGTGGCCCGGTACCTGGTGGAGGCGGCGTGAAGCCCCTTGGAGACGAAGAGGATCTCTTTCAACCTGGAACCCGGTTCCCTTCAGGCGCTGGCCCGCTTCTTGAGGTGAATGAGCAGCAGCGACACCGCCGCCGGTGTCACTCCCGGGATGCGCGCCGCCTGGCCCAGGGTGGCGGGGCGGATGCGCGACAGCTTCTCCCGCACCTCCGAGGAGAGCCCCTTCACCCGGTCGTAGTCCAGGCCTTCGGGCAGCTTCACCGATTCGGCCTGGCGCGCCTTCTCCACCTCCTCGCGCTGGCGCTCGATGTAGCCGGCGTACTTGGCCTGGATCTCCACCTGCTCCGCCACCTTCGGATCCTCCACCCCGGGACCCACGCCCGGCAGGGTCATGAGCGAGGCGTAGGTGAGGTTGGGCCGGGTGAGCAGCTCGCTGGCGCGGGCCTCGCGGCGCAGGCGGCCGCCCAGCACCGCCAGCTCCTGCCCGGGGTCGAGGTCGCCGGGGCGGACGATGATCTCCCGCAGCCGCTGCCGCTCCCGCTCGATGGCTTCGCGCTTGTCGCAGAAGGCGCGCCAGCGGGCATCGCCCACCAGCCCCAGCTCGCGGCCCTTCTCCGTCAGGCGCAGGTCGGCGTTGTCCTCGCGCAGCAGCAGACGGTGCTCGGCGCGGGAGGTGAACATGCGATAGGGCTCGGTGGTGCCGCGGGTGATGAGGTCGTCCACCAGCACCCCCAGATAGGCCTCGTCGCGCCGCGGCCACCAGGGTGACTCGCCGCGCACTTTCCGCACCGCATTGAGCCCCGCCAGCAGTCCCTGGGCGGCGGCCTCCTCGTAGCCGGTGGTGCCGTTGATCTGGCCGGCGAAGAAGAGGTTCTCCAGGTGCTTGGTCTCCAGCGAGCGCTTCAGGTCCCGCGGATCGAAGAAGTCGTACTCGATGGCGTAGCCGGGTCGGGTGATGCGCGCCTCCCCGAAGCCGCGCATGGAGCGCACCAGCGCCCACTGCACGTCGAAAGGGAGCGAGGTGGAGATGCCGTTGGGGTAGAGCTCGTTGCTGGTGAGGCCCTCGGGCTCGATGAAGATCTGGTGGGAGTCGCGGTCGGCGAAGCGCACCACCTTGTCCTCGATGGAGGGACAGTAGCGCGGCCCCACCCCCTCGATCACCCCCGCGTACATGGGCGAGCGCGAGAGCCCCTTGCGGATGATCTCGTGGGTGCGTGCATTGGTGCGGGTGATGAAACAGCTCACCTGCTCGGGGTGCTCGCCGGCGCTGCCGAGGAAGGAGAAGACGGGCACGGGATCGTCCCCCGGTTGCTCCTCCAGCACCGAGAAATCCACCGTGCGCCGGTCGATGCGCGGCGGGGTGCCGGTCTTGAGCCGCTCCACGCGGAAGGGAAGCTCGCGCAGGCGCCGCGCCAGGGCGTTGGCGGGCGGGTCGCCGGCGCGCCCTCCCTCGTAGTTCTCCAGGCCGATGTGGATGCGCCCCCCGAGGAAGGTGCCCACGGTGAGCACCACCGCCCCGGCGCGGAACTCCAGCCCCATGGCCGTGACCACGCCCACCACCCGGTCGCCCTCGAGCACCAGGTCCTCCACCGCCTGCTGGAAGAGGTCCAGGTTCTCCTGGTTCTCCAGCGCTTCCCGCACCGCCGCCTTGTAGAGCAGGCGGTCGGCCTGGGCGCGGGTGGCGCGCACCGCCGGCCCCTTGCGCGCGTTGAGGATGCGGAAGTGGATGCCGGCGCGGTCGGCGGCCCGGGCCATGAGCCCGCCCAGGGCGTCGATCTCCTTCACCAGGTGCCCCTTGCCGATGCCGCCGACGGCCGGATTGCAGCTCATGGCGCCCAGGGTGTCGATATTGTGGGTGAGCAGCAGGGTGCGCGCGCCCATGCGGGCCGCGGCCAGCGCCGCCTCGGTGCCGGCGTGGCCGCCGCCGACCACAATGACCTGGTAGTGAGTGGGGTGAAACATGTCGCTATTCTAGCGTTTTACAGTTGTTAAGATGACTGTCGGTTTTTCTGGAAGTTCTTTCTATCCAAATCGCCGTAGGGTGGGCAAAGCGCAGCGTGCCCGCCATGACCTGACGGGCACGGCCATACGGCCTTTGCCCATCCTACTTCTGCTTTCAGAGGCGACCGGGGGTTGTCCATGGGAGTTCATGCCGACATGATCCAGCACCACGCCCTTCCTTTACGCGCTGAGCCGCGGCTCGAAGCGCTGTTCCAGCAGGCGGAGGAGGTGATTCTCGGCAAGCCGCGCCAGCTGCGCCTGGCCATGACCTGCCTGCTGGCCCGCGGCCACCTGCTCATCGAGGATCTGCCGGGCATGGGCAAGACCACCCTGGCCCACCTGCTGGCCACTCTGCTGGGGCTGGACTACCAGCGCATCCAGTTCACCAGCGACCTGCTGCCCGCGGACATCATCGGCGTCTCCATCTACGACCGCGCCTCGGAGCGGTTCCACTTCCACCCCGGCCCCGTCTTCGCCCAGCTGGTCCTGGCCGACGAGATCAACCGCGCCACGCCCAAGACCCAGAGCGCCCTCCTCGAGGCCATGGAGGAGCTGCAGGTGACGGCGGAGGGCGAGACCCGGCCGCTGCCCGAGCCCTTCTTCGTCATCGCCACCCAGAACCCGGCCCGCCAGGTGGGCACCTTCCCCCTGCCCGAGTCCCAGCTCGACCGATTTCTCATGCGCATCGAGCTGGGCTACCCCGACGCCGCCATGGAACGGCTGCTGCTCAAGGGCGCGGGCGGACGCAACCTGCTGGAGCGGGTGCAGCCGGTGGCCGCCACCGGCGACCTGGCGCGCTGGCAGGAAGAGGCCGCCGGGCTGCACGTGGCCGACGCCCTGCTCGACTACGTGCAGGCCCTGGTGGCGGAGAGCCGCACCCTGGAGGAGACCACCGGTCTCTCGCCGAGGGCGGGCCTGGCCCTGCTGGCCGCGGCCCGCGCCTGGGCCTGGCTGGCGGGCCGCGAGCAGGTGCTTCCCGAGGACGTGCAGGCCGTGTGGGTGCCGGTGACCGCCCACCGCCTCGGCGGCGACGGGAGCCGGCTGGCAGAGGCGCTGCTGCAGCGGGTGGCCGTGCCTTGATGGTGCAGCTGGCCCGCTTCCTGCGCGTCGTCCGCCCCGACGCCCGGGGCAGGCTGCGCGTCACCGGTCGCACCATCTACATCCTGCCCACCAGGTACGGCGTGGTCTTCGGCCTGCTGCTGGCCACCCTGCTCATCGCCTCCATCAACTACGCCAACAATCCCGCCTTCCTGCTCACCTTTCTCCTCGCCGGCATCTTCTTCCAGGCCATCTTCCACACCTGGCGCAACCTGAAGGGGCTGGAGCTCCGTTGCCTGGGCGCGGCGCCCGTCTTCGCCGGGGACCGGGCCCGGATCCGGCTGAAGCTGCGCGCTGCCGACGGCGGCCGCCACCCCGGCCTGCGCCTCGCCTTCGACGGGGAAACCCCGGTGGCCGCCGACCTGTCCACCGACGGCGAGGCGGAGGTTACGCTCGGCCTGCGCACCCGCCGCCGCGGCCGCCAGCCCGTGGGCCGGCTGCGCCTGGAGAGCCGCTACCCCCTGGGGCTGCTGCGCGCCTGGTGCTACCTGGAGCCGGGGCACTCCCTGCTGGTGTGGCCCCGGCCGCTGAAGGAGCGGCTGGAGACCGGGGCCCCCGCCTGGGAGGGGAGCCAGCAGGGCGACCGGGGGGTGGGCGCCGACGACTTCGCCGGCCACCGCAACTACCACCCCGGCGATCCCCCTTCGCGCCTTCACTGGAAGGCGCTGGCGGCGGAGAAGGGGCTGCTGGTGAAGGC
>JALWGP010000272.1 GCA_027038775.1 Sedimenticola sp.
CTCGGGGAAACCATCGCCGGCCACGGCGTACAGGCCAAGCGGATTCCCTTCGATGCCGTCGGGCGGGCCGCCCTGCTGCCCTCCTCCGCCAGCAACCTGCTGGCCTCGCGCGACGGCCGCCACTTGTACCTGTTTTCGCACACGCAGATCCTGCGCTTCGACCTGGAGGACAACCGGCTGGAGACCCTCGCGGGCCTCGGCTGGCCGGGCTACCACGACGGCCCTGCCTCCACGGCCCAGTTCGACATCAACTTCTACCAGGCCGGCGGGCACGGACTTTCGCCCGACGGCCGTTCCCTCTACCTGCTGGCCAACGGGGTCATACGGCAAATCGACACTACAACGGGGGAAACAGCCACCCTTTGGAACGAGGAACTTGCCGGGAAGGGAGGACTCCGCTCCCTCACCGTGGGCAGCCATTCGGGCAAGCTGTATTTGCTCTTCTACAGCGGCTATTACGTGATGGACCCCGAAACCGGTTCCCTGCGCCGCTACCCGCTCGACCTGCAGAGCGGAAACGGCTGGGGAAAGGGACGCGGCGGCCCACCGGGATACATCGCCGTGGACGAAGAGCGCGGCGTGGTCTACGGGGTGGAACGCAACCGCAAGAGCGGCGCCTTCTACCGCTGGCCGATCGATGGCGGCGTGGTGGAGTGGCTCAACCACCGGGCAACGGGCAACCGGGGGGCGCAGTACACCAGTGACGGACCCGTATCCACCATGCAGATGGCCAACCCAGGCGGGTGCGTGGTGGACGATGCGGGCTTCGTCTACATCGGTGCCGGCGACGGCCGCACCTTTCGCCGCTTCGACCCCGAAACCGAGACCGTCCTGAGCCTGTGTCGCGTGGACGGGGCTTCCTCGGGAAAGAACACCCTGGAGTGGTGCCGGGGGGACGGCAAGCGCAACCGGGTCTTCGGCACCTGGCCCGGCTTCCTCGCCTTCGACAACGCGGGAAACCGCTACCTGGGCTACGGTGTCTGGCCGCGCCTGGTCCGGCTGAAGAGGATTTCGCCATGAGCAGCAGGAGGCAGGGTCGCGCAGTGCTCTTCGTGTTGCTGGTTCTTCTGGCGGGCACGGCAATCGGCAGCACGGTGAAGGTGGGCGATGCCCGTCCCGTCACACCCGACATCCCGGATACGGGACAGCTCCGCGCCCGCGTGGCAGCCCATGACGGCGGTTTCCTGGTGGTCTGGGAAGAGGGCATCGGCAGGAAGAGCCGGATCCGGGCAGCCCGGCTGGACACGAACGGCCGGAGCCTCGACCCCTCCGGCATCCCCGTCAGCAACGAACCCGGCGGGCAGTTCGAGCCCGACGTGGCCTTCGGCCACGGCACCTTCCTGGTCGTCTACAGCGACATGAGCCATGGCGGGCACCGGGTCGCCGCCCGGCGACTGGATTCTGACGGTATTCTGCTCGACGCCACCGCCCTGCGTCTCTCCCCCGCAGGGGAAACGGCACGCATGCCCGCCGTGGCCGCCACGCCCTCCGGCTTTGCCGTGGTCTGGGCACAGGCCGCCAACGGGGGCAGGGACTTCGAACTGTGGGGAGTGCGTCTCGACCGCAACGGGCATCCCCTTGCCGAACCGGAGAAGCTGTCGGGCGTGCAGCCCCGCCCTGCAGGGGACAACCTCCTGAACACGGGCGGGGGATGGGGCATCGTGCAGAACCCCGCGTTGGCGGTGAAGGGAGAGGAGGCTCAGGTGGTCTGGGCGGGCACGGCAGGCACCGCCAAGCGCTACAGTATCGCCGGCCTGGGCTGGGACCTGCGCCACGGGGGAACGACCACCCCACCCAGGGTGCTGGTTCGCGGCGAGCCCAGGATCTTTCACCCGGCCCTCTGCCGTTTCGGCGACGGCTTCCTGGTCGGCTGGACGGACATGCTCACACGGGGGCTCCACGGCCCCAGGGAAGGGAACCTGGCCATCCTGGACGAGAGCGGAGATCCCCGCATCATCCCCTTGAACCGGCAGAACAAGGGAGGGCGCCCCGTCTTCACTCCCGCCGTCTCTCCAAGCGGCCTCGTGGCATTCTCAACCCGGGGCAAGCGCGACAAGAAACGGCGTTTTCGCCACTCGCCCCTGAAACTGCGGCGCATCCTGGCCGAGGGCAGCTCGCCCGGCCCCGACATCGAGATCGTTCCCGATGGCGGCTGGCCCGCCATGGCCACCCACCGCTCGGGAACGACGCTGCTCGTCTATACGCGCTTCAACACCAGGGAACGAAACGGGATGCTGGAGGCTCGCGTCGTACAGCTGCAGTGAGCAGGGTTGCCGCTCGAACCCGAATGCACCCCGAACGCTTGCGTCCGAAACGGCACCTCCGATCTACATCCCGGGCAGGGAGAGCTGTTCCCCCCGGAGCACCGGCGGTCTGAAGAGGTCCGTGCGCAGGACAGGTGGTTCACCATAACCGAGGCGCTTTGCTGCCAGCCGGAAGCGCGCGGCGACCAGCGCGGCATACGCTCCTGAACCGGTCATGCGGCGGCCGAAGCGGCTGTCACTGGCCCTGCCACCGTGCATCTCCCGCACCCGCTTCATCACGTGGGCCGCCCGGTCGGAAAAGTGTCTCTCCAGCCACGCCTCGAACATCCCCTCCACCTCCAGCGGGAGGCGCAGCATCACCATCCGCGCACTCGTGGCGCCGGCCTCACGGGCCGCGGCCAGGATGCGTTCCAGCTCATGGTCGGTGAGCACGGGGATCACCGGCGCCACCAGTACCGTGACCGGGATCCCGGCCCCGGTCAGGCGTTGAATCACTTTCAGCCGGCGGGCCGGCGCCGCGGCACGCGGCTCCATGAGGCGACTCAGGGACCGGTCCAGGGTCGTGATGGAGAGGGCGCAACGTGCCAGCCCGCGCCCGGCCATCTCCGCCAGGAGATCCAGGTCCCGCTCGACGAGGGCCGACTTGGTCACCATGCACACCGGGTGGCCGCACCCGGAGAGCACTTCCAGGATGCGCCGGGTGATCCGCTGCACCTTCTCCACCGGTTGCCAGGCATCGGT
>JALWGP010000273.1 GCA_027038775.1 Sedimenticola sp.
CCAAGCCGGCCTCCGCCCTGATCAAGGAGTTCTTCGGCTCCAGCCAGCTCTCCCAGTTCATGGACCAGAACAACCCGCTGTCCGAGATCACCCACAAGCGGCGCGTCTCGGCCCTGGGCCCCGGCGGCTTGGCGCGGGAGCGGGCCGGCTTCGAGGTGCGCGACGTGCACCCCACCCACTACGGTCGGGTCTGCCCCATCGAGACGCCGGAAGGCCCCAACATCGGCCTGATCAACTCGCTGGCGGTCTACGCCCGCACCAACGAGTACGGCTTCCTCGAGACCCCCTACCGGGTGGTGAAGGACGGCAAGGTGACCGACGAGATCCACTACCTCTCCGCCATCGAGGAGGGACGCTACGTCATCGCCCAGGCTTCCGCCGCCACCGACGAGGAGGGCCGACTCACCGAGTCCCTGGTCTCCTGCCGGCACCAGAACGAGTTCTCGCTCTCCACGCCGGACCGGGTGCAGTACATGGACGTGAGTCCCAAGCAGATCGTCTCCGTGGCCGCGGCGCTCATCCCCTTCCTGGAGCACGACGACGCCAACCGCGCACTCATGGGCTCCAACATGCAGCGCCAGGCGGTGCCCACCCTGCGCGCCGAGAAGCCGCTGGTCGGCACCGGTATCGAGCGCAACGTGGCGGTGGACTCCGGCGTCACCGTGGTGGCGCGCCGTGGCGGCACCGTGGTCTCGGTGGATGCCATGCGCATCGTGGTGAAGGTGAACGACGACGAGACCGTGCCCGGCGAGCCCGGCGTGGACATCTACAACCTCACCAAGTACACCCGCTCCAACCAGAACACCTGCATCAACCAGCGGCCGCTGGTGATGGTGGGCGACCAGGTGGCGCGCGGTGACGTGATGGCCGACGGTCCCTCCACCGACATGGGCGAGCTGGCCCTGGGCCAGAACCTGCGCGTGGCCTTCATGCCCTGGAACGGCTACAACTTCGAGGACTCCATCCTGATCTCCGAGCGGGTGGTGGAAGAGGACCGCTTCACCACCATCCACATCGAGGAGCTCACCTGCATGGCCCGCGACACCAAGCTGGGTCCCGAGGAGATCACCGGCGACATCCCCAACGTGGGCGAGGCGGCGCTGGCCAAGCTGGACCAGTCGGGCATCGTCTACGTGGGCGCCGAGGTGAAGGAGGGCGACATCCTGGTGGGCAAGGTGACGCCCAAGGGCGAGACCCAGCTCACCCCCGAGGAGAAACTGCTGCGCGCCATCTTCGGCGAGAAGGCCTCGGACGTGAAGGACACCTCCCTGCGGGTGAAGTCCGGCGTCTCCGGCACCGTCATCGACGTGCAGGTCTTCACCCGCGACGGGGTGGAGAAGGATGCCCGCGCCCTGGAGATCCAGGAGGCGGAACTGGCGCGCATCCGCAAGGACATCGCCGACCAGCAGCGCATCATGGAGGAGGATACCTTCGCCCGCGTGGAGAAGCTGCTGCTGGGCAAGGTGGCCGATGGCGGCCCCGGCAAGCTCAAGGCCGGCTCCAAGATCACCAAGGCCTACCTCGCCGACCTGGAACGCGACAAGTGGTTCGAGATCCGCCTGCGCAACGAGGAGGCGCAGCAGCAGCTCGAGGCCATCGCCCGCCAGGTGGAGGAGCAGCGCGAGAAGTTCCGCGCCTACTACGAGGACAAGAAGCGTAAGCTCAACACCGGTGACGACCTGGCGCCCGGCGTGCTCAAGATGGTGAAGGTCTACGTCGCCATCAAGCGCCGTATCCAGCCCGGTGACAAGATGGCTGGTCGCCACGGCAACAAGGGGGTCATCTCCCAGATCGTGCCGGTGGAGGACATGCCCTTTGACGAGAACGGCGAGCCGGTGGACATCGTGCTCAACCCCCTCGGCGTGCCTTCGCGCATGAACATCGGCCAGATCCTCGAGACCCACCTCGGCTTCGCCGCCAAGGGGGTGGGGCGCCGCATCGGTGAGATGCTCGACGCCCAGGCGAAGATCGCCGATCTGCGCAAGTACCTGGACGAGGTCTACAACTTCTCCGGCAAGAAGGAGGACCTGGACTCGCTCGGTGACGAGGAGATCGTCGAGCTGGCGGAGAACCTGCGCGGTGGCCTGCCGGTGGCCACGCCGGTGTTCGACGGCGCAAACGAGGAGGAGATCCGCCACCTGCTGAAGCTGGCGGGGCTGCCCGAGAGCGGCCAGCTCACCCTCTACGACGGCCGCACCGGCGAGCCCTTCGACCGGCCGGTGACCGTGGGCTACATGTACATGCTCAAGCTCAACCACCTGGTGGACGACAAGATGCACGCCCGCTCCACCGGCCCCTACAGCCTGGTCACCCAGCAGCCCCTGGGCGGCAAGGCCCAGTTCGGTGGCCAGCGCTTCGGCGAGATGGAGGTGTGGGCGCTGGAGGCCTATGGCGCCGCCTACACCCTCCAGGAGATGCTCACCGTCAAGTCCGACGACGTCAACGGGCGTACCCGGATGTACAAGAACATCGTGGACGGCAACCACCAGATGGAAGCCGGCATGCCCGAATCGTTCAACGTGCTGGTCAAGGAGATCAAGTCCCTGGGCATCAACGTCGAACTGGAACAGGAATGAGGCCCGCGTGCCCTTTCCGCCAGTGACACAGTGGAGATGAATTCGTGAAAGATCTGCTCAAGATTCTCAAGCAACAGGGCCAGAACGAAGAGTTCGACGCCATCCGCATCGGCCTGGCTTCGCCGGAGATGATCCGTTCGTGGTCCTACGGCGAGGTGAAAAAGCCCGAAACCATCAACTACCGCACCTTCAAGCCCGAGCGCGAAGGTCTCTTCTGCGCCAAGATCTTCGGCCCGGTGAACGACTACGAGTGCCTGTGCGGCAAATACAAGCGGCTCAAGCACCGTGGCGTGGTGTGCGAAAAGTGCGGCGTGGAGGTGACGCTCTCCAAGGTGCGCCGCGAGCGCATGGGCCACATCGAGCTGGCCACCCCGGCGGCCCACATCTGGTACGCCAAGTCGCTCCCCCCCCGACT
>JALWGP010000274.1 GCA_027038775.1 Sedimenticola sp.
CAGGCCGACAGCAACCCGGCGGGCAGGCGACCGGCCAGGGCGTGGGCGCCGAAGGCCCCCAGCAGCACGGTGAACAGCCCGGCCAGCGCGCCCGCGAGCAGGGTGGTGCGGGCGTTCATGCCCGCAGCGCCTCCAGCGACTCGCCGGCGATCTCCCGCACGTCGGGATTGGTGTCCCCGGAGAGCCGTTCCAGCACGGGGAGGGCGGCGGGATCCCCCGCCAGCCCCAGGTAGTGGGCCGCGTCGGCGCGGAGGTCGGCGCGGGGGGAGTCGGCGAGCTCCATCAGCCCGGGCACCAGCGGGCCCAGTGCGCCCCTTTCTGCCAGGGCCTCGAAGATGGCACCCACCCCGAACTTCACGCCCAGGGACTGCTCTTCCTCCTGCATCAACTCGAGCAGGTCGCCGAGCCGCTCCGGATGCTTCTCGAGGTAAGCCACTGCCTGGTCGAGCTGCTGCTGTTCCAGCAGTTCGCGGATGTAGTCCACGCCGGCGCCGCCCGCGGCCGCCTTCTGCGCCCAGTCGCGTAGCTCGCCCAGGGTATAATCGCCGGCCAGTTCGAAGGGGCCGATGCGGGTCCAGGGGACGGAGCGGGTGCCTGCCTCCTGCGCCGCCTCGGGATGGACGGCGACGTTCACCACCTCCAGGCGGCCGATCTCGCCCCTCTTCACCAGTTCGGAGAGGCTGCTGAGCACCGCCTGGCAGTGGGGACAGCCGGGAGCGACGAGGAGCAGGGCGTCGGCGGGGGTCTGGTTCATGGAAGATCGTGAAAGTGGTGGCCTTTTCGGAGGATTCTGACACCCGGCACGGGGTTTTCCAAGACCCATAAACCCCGCAGATAAAGCCTCTTTATGGATGCTACCGGTAAAATTGTTTGGCCTTTTTGCCGGCAAAAAACTATTTTTACTCACCCCTTTTGCCTTGGGGCTATTTCTGCGCGCCGACCCATGCGGCCAGCGCCCGGATCCGGAGGCAAATGACGAGATTCTGGAAGGGTTGGGGTCCCCGGGCCCGGACCCTTCCGAATTTAAGAAAGCCGCTCCGGCGGCGACCATCCACTGCAGTGTCAACCTAGGAGAAATCGATGCCTACATTCGTACGTACCGATAAGTGCGATGGCTGCAAGGGTCAGGACAAGACCGCTTGCATGTACATCTGCCCCCACGACCTCATGAAGCTGGACATGGACGGCTCTCTCACCGGCCATGCCATGAAGTCCTTCAACCAGGAGCCGGATCAGTGCTGGGAGTGCTACTCCTGCGTGAAGATCTGCCCGCAGAACGCCATCGAGGCACGTCCCTATGCCGACATCGTGCCCCTGGGCGCTTCCGTGCAGCCCCTGCGCGGTACCGACTCCATCATGTGGACCATCAAGTTCCGCAACGGCACCATGAAGCGCTTCAAGTTCCCCATTCGTACCACCCCCGAGGGTTCCATCGATCCCTATGGCGGCAAGCCCGAGGCCGATATCTCCAAGATCAGCGAGCCCGGCTTCTTCGTCCAGGTCAACGGCTACCGCGCCGGCGATCCCAGCGAGCTGATCTGCAAGTAATCTTTTTGGTTTAGAAACTTCTAGAGGTAATAGAAATGGCTGAATTCGGAAATCCCGAAATCGTCGAAGAAGAGGTCGATATCCTCATCATCGGCGGCGGCATGGCTGCCTGTGGTACCGCCTATGAGATCGGTCCCTGGATCGACGCCGCCAAGAAGGAAGGCGTCGACATCACCGTGAAACTGGTGGACAAGGCTGCAGTGGACCGTTCCGGCGCAGTGGCCCAGGGTCTCTCCGCCATCAACACCTACATCGGCCCCGAGCAGGATCCCGCCGACTACGCCCGCATGGTCTCCAACGACCTCATGGGCATCACCCGTGACGACCTGGCCTACGACCTGGGCCGTCACGTGGACGAGTCCGTTCACCTCTTCGAGGAGTGGGGTCTGCCCATCTGGAAGATGGACGAGAACGGCGAGCGTCACAACGGCGCCGAGGGCCTGCCCGCGCTGAAGGACGGCGGCAAGCCCGTGCGTTCCGGTAAGTGGCAGATCATGATCAACGGTGAGTCCTACAAGTGGATCGTCGCCGAGGCCGCCAAGAAGGCGCTGGGCGTGGACAACATCCAGGAGCGCGTCTTCATCGTTAAGCTGGTGAACGACAAGAAGGACAAGAACCGCGTGGCCGGTGCCGTGGGCTTCTCCGTGCGCGAGCACAAGCTCTACGTCTACAAGTTCAAGGCCTGCATGCTGGCCGCCGGTGGCTGCGTGAACATCTTCCGTCCCCGCTCCGTGGGTGAGGGTCAGGGCCGCGCCTGGTACCCCGTCTGGAACGCTGGTTCCACCTACGCCATGGCCGCCGAGGCCGGCGCCGAGCTGACCATGATGGAGAACCGCTTCGTGCCCACCCGCTTCAAGGACGGCTACGGTCCTGTGGGTGCCTGGTTCCTGCTCTTCAAGTCCAAGGCCACCAACGGTCTGGGCGAGCCGTACATGGTTCGCAACAAGGAGATGCTGGACGATTATCCTCCCTACGGTCAGGCCCAGGTTCCCGCTTCCTGCCTGCGGAACCACCTGATGCTGAAGGAGATGCGCGAAGGCCGCGGTCCCATCTGGATGGACACCGTCACCGCCCTCGCCGAGCTGCGCGAGACCCTTTCTCCCCGCGAGGTGAAGCACCTCGAGGCCGAGGCCTGGGAGGACTTCCTCGACATGTGTATCGGCCAGTGCGGCATCTGGGCCGGTGAGAACATCGAGCCGGAGAAGAAGAACTCCGAGCTGATGCCCACCGAACCCTACCTGCTGGGTTCCCACTCCGGCTGCTGCGGCATCTGGGTTTCCGGTCCCGATGACGTGGGCGCGCCCACCGACGAGGAGCACCCCGAGGCCGACAAGATCCCCGCACACCTGCCCAAGGGCTGGAACTGGGGTTATCGCGGCATGACCACCGTGACCGGTCTGTTCACCGCCGGCGACGGCGTGGGCGCTTCCGGCCACAAGTTCTCCTCCGGTTCCCACGCCGAGGGCCGCATGTGCGCCAAGTCCATGGTGAAGTTCGTCATGGACAACAAGGACTGGGTGCCCGAGCTGGATACTCCGGTGGAAGAGCTGGTCGAGGAGATCTACCGTCCCGTGCGTAACTACCTCGAGCACAAGGACTACACCACGGCCATCGACGTCAACCCCAACTACATCACTCCCCGCATGCTGCAGTTCCGCCTGCAGAAGATCATGGACGAGTATGTGGCTGGTGTTGCGACCTACTACACCACCAACGAGCACATGCTCGAGCTGGCCGAGCAGAAGCTGGAGATGCTGAAGGAAGACTCCCTGAAGATGCGTGCCAAGGACCTCCACGAGCTCCTGCGCGCATGGGAGAACTACCACCGCATCCTCACCGCCGAGGCCCACATGAAGCACATCCAGTTCCGCGAAGAGTCCCGTTATCCGGGCTTCTACTACCGGATGGACAAGAACTTCGTGGACGAAGAGAACTGGAAGTGCTTCGTGAACTCCGTCTACGACAAGGAGACCAAGACCTGGACCTGCTTCAAGCGGGCCCACAAGGACCTGGTCGACAAGTCCAAGCTGTTCAAGTAATCACAGCCTGACAGTCTGATGGACGGAATCCGGGCGCCGCGAGGCGCCCGGATTTTTTCTTTCAATTCCCGGAGAGAAAACCGGTCTGCAATCGAGGGCGAATTGATCGATAATTGACCAGTTTTCCGTCGATTGACGATTTCCACGCCAGGCCGGGCCTGGCCGAGGTTTCCAACATGAGTGACGAAAAGTTCGACATTCCCTTCAAGAGTCCCACCCTGCCCAAGGTTCTGGAGCCCGGGAGCAAGCTGAAGTTCAACTGCCACCCCGGCATCTCCTGCTTCAACGCCTGCTGCAAGATGTCCGACATCACCCTGGCGCCCTACGACATCCTGCGCCTGAAACGGCGCATGGGCATGACCTCGGAGGAGTTCCTGAGGGAGTACACCTACCCCTTCGCCATGGACCAGGACAAGGTTCCGGGGCTCAAGCTCAAGACCGACGACGAGGGCGCCTGTCTCTTTCTCGATCCCGAGAAGGGCTGCACCGTCTACGAGGATCGGCCCACGGTCTGCCGCTACTACCCCCTGGCGATGCTCACCATTCGTGAGAAGGACTCCAGCCAGCCAAAGACCCAGTATTCCTTGGTGATGGAGGAGCACTGCAAGGGCCACGAGGAGGACCGCGAGATCACCGTGGAGGAGTACCGCAAGGAGCAGGGCTGTGACGAGTTCGACTTCTACAACCAGGGCTGGTACGAGCTGATCCTGAAGAAGAAGTCGGCCGGCCCCGGCGTGGGCAAGCCCAGTGAGATGAGCCTGCAGCTCTTCTTCATGGCCTCCTACAACACCGACATGTTCCGCCGCTTCGTCCTCAGCGACAAGTTCAAGGCCAGCTACGACATTCCCGAGGAGACCTACGAGCAGATCGAGAAGGACGACGTGGCCCTGCTGCAGTTCGCCTACAAGTTCATGCGCCAGGCGCTGTTCGGCGAGAAGCTGGTGCCGGAGAAGCCGGGCGCCTGGGAAAAGCGGGTGGCCGAGCGGCGCGAGATCTGGGAGGCGCGCACCAGGGCCGAGATCGAGGCGCGCAACCGCCAGGTGGAGGAGATGATGCGCAAGGAGACCCTTGGTGAAGGCGAAACCGACACCACCCCGGATCCTGGCGACAACGAGTGCGGCTGCAATCTCGAGGACCGCTGACCGACTCTATGCCCGTGTCGGCCTTCGGCCTTGGCGGGCCTGCGAACACTGCGCCTCCGAACAGTAGGAGCGGCGCCTCCGCCGCAGATGGTTCGGCCCGGGGGCGGGCCTCCTACGGGTAGGGCGATACCCTCGCCGTGAACCTCGGCCTCAGAGCAGGAACAGCGTCGCCAGCCCCAGGAAGGAGAGAAAGCCCACCACGTCGGTGACGGTGGTGAGCAACACGCCGCCAGCCAGGGCAGGATCGATGCCCAGTTTTTCCAGCACCAGTGGCAGCACGGCGCCGGTGACGGCGGCGGCGATGAGATTGATGATCATGGCCGCACCGATCACCAGGGCGATGTCGGTGCTGTGGAACCAGTAACTGGCGATGAGTCCCACCACCACCGCCCAGACGATGCCGTTGATGGCCGCCACCGCCAGTTCCTTCATCACCAGGTAGATGGCGTTCTTGCCAGAGAGCTGGCCCAGGGCGATGCCACGGATGGCCAGGGTAAGGGTCTGGGTGCCACCCACGCCTCCCATGCTGGCGACGATGGGCATCAGCACCGCCAGTGCCACGATCTTGTCCAGGGTCTCCTGGAACTGGCCGATGACCCAGGAGGCGAGAAAGGCGGTGAGCAGGTTGATGCCCAGCCAGACCGCGCGGCGCTTGGAGCTCTCGAGCACCGGCGCGAACATGTCCTCATCCTCGGACAGACCGGCCGATCCCATGAACTGGTGTTCCCCCTCCTCGCGGATGAGGTCCACCACGTCGTCCACGGTGATCCGGCCCACCAGCCGGCCTTCCTCGTCCACCACCGGGGCCGAGATGAGGTCGTACTGTTCGAAGCGGCGGGCCACTTCCGAGGCATCGGCGTAGGCCTTGAAGGGCTTCACGTCCAGGTTCATCACCTCGGCAACGGTCTGCTGCGGGTCGTGAGTCACCAGGTCGGAAAGGCGCAGGGCGCCAAGGTACCTGTCCTGGCGGTTGGTGACGAACAGCTGGTCGGTGTTGCGTGGCACGCGGTCGCCGAGCTGGCGCAGGTAGCGCAGCACCACGTCGAGGGTCACCTCGGGACGCACCGTCACCGTGTCGGTGTTCATCAGGCCGCCAGCGGTGTCTTCCGGGTAGGAGAGCACTGTCTCCAGGCGGTGGCGGTCCTGTTCGTCGAGAGACTCCAGGATCTCCCGGGTGACGTCCACCGGAAGTTCCTGGATAAAGTCCGCCAGGTCGTCCACGTCCATGTTTTCGGTGGCGGCGACGATCTCCTGCTGGTCCATGTTCTGGACCAGCTCGTTGCGCACTCCTTCCGTGAGCTCCATGAGGGTTTCGCCGTCCTGGTCGGTATCCAGCAGATCCCACAGGATCTGCCGTTGGGTGAGCGGCAGTGCTTCGAGCACGTGGGCGACCTCGGCGGGCGGAAGCTTGCGCAGCAGGTCGGCGGCCTCCCGCCAGGCGTCCTGTTCCAGCAGTTCCTGGATGCGCAGCAGGTGCGAGATCTCGCGTTCGCTGCCGGTTTGGGTTGCGCTGGTGCTCATGGTGGAGTTTCGCCTGCAGGGGTGGTGCCTAAACTAGCCAGTTTAGCAGTTTGGCGGGGCCATTTCAGACCGGACGCACCGGGTGGCGTGTCTCGTCAGCTGCTCAGGTGCGCCACCTGTTGTTCCAGGCGGTCGGGGTCGAGGGTCTGCAGCAGGTGGTCGGTGTGGCGCTGCAGCTCCCGCCACTCGAGGTGGCGGATCTGCTGGCGGGCTTCCAGGAGGGAGGCGGGGTGCATGCTGAGCATCTTCAGCCCCATGCCCAGCATCAGCGGCAGGTAGCGGGGGTCACCCGCCATCTCTCCGCAGATGGAGACGGGCTTGTGGTGCCTCGCGCAGGCATCGACCACCCCCTTGATGAGCTGCAGCACCGCCGGGTGCAGGGGGTCGTAGAGGTGGGCCACGCTGTCGTCGGCGCGGTCCACGGCCAGGGTGTACTGGATCAGGTCGTTGGTGCCGATGGAGAGAAAGTCGAACAGCTCGGCGAAGTGGTCGGCGGTGATGGCGGCGGCCGGTGTCTCGATCATGGCACCCACCGGCATCTCCGGGTCGAGGGGAATTCCCTCGCGTTGCAGGTTGTGGATCTCGTCGTCGATGAGAGCACGGGCGTGGCGCGCCTCATGGATGTTGGTCAGCATTGGCAGCATCAGCTGCACGCGGCCCATGGCCGAGGCGCGCAGGATGGCCCGGATCTGGGTGCGAAAGATGGCGCTCTCCTTCAGGCACAACCGGATGGCGCGCAGGCCCAGGGCAGGGTTGGTGCAGCCGGCGGCTTCCGGCTGGTGTTCGCACTGCTTGTCGGCGCCGAGGTCGAGTGTGCGGATGGTGACCGGCAGGTCGCCCATGCCCTGCACCACCTCCAGGTAGGCCTGGAAGTGCTCTTCCTCGTCGGGGAGGGTCTCCCGGTTCATGTAGAGGAACTCGGTGCGGTAGAGGCCGATGCCCTGTGCGCCCGATTCCCGCACCGTGTGCACGTCCTCGGGCAGCTCGATGTTGGCCTGGAGGGTGATCCTGACGCCGTCCCTGGTGACCGTGGGTGCGTGTTTCAGCGCCTGCAGGGTGTGGCGGTGCGCCTGCTCCAGCTCGATGCGGTGGCGGAAGAAGTCGAGGGTCCGGTCGTCGCACCCGGCCAGCACCGCGCCGTGGGTGGCGTCGAGCACCAGGAGCTCGCCCGGTTCGAGGAGCGAGGTGGCGCCATGGGCACCCACCACCGCGGGGAGCCCCAGGCTGCGTGCGAGGATGGCGGTGTGGGACATGGGGCTGCCGAATTCGGTCACCAGGCCGGCGGCGCCCCGGTGGTGGAGCAGGATGGTGTCCGCGGGCGTGAGGTCCTCGGAGACCACGATCTTGCCCCGGATCTCCCGTGCGGTGTCGGAGTCCTCGCCTGCCAGTACCCCCATGATCCGGTTGACCACGTGGTCGAGATCGTCGCGCCGGGTGCGCAGGTAGGGGTCCTCCATCTCCTCGAACACCCGCATCAGCTGGTTGCGGCGCAGCTGCAACGCCCACTCGGCGCTGCAGCCCTCGTCCCGGATCAGTTGCACCGGGGCCTCCGAGATCGCCTTGTCCTCCAGCATCAGGAGGTGGGTGTCGATGAACTCGAGGATGTCCGCCGGCGTGTCCTGCGGGATCTGCCTGCGGATTTCCCGCAGCTGGGCGGCGGCGCTCTCCACCGCCTGCAGGAAGCGCCGGACCTCCTGCTCCACGTTGCCGTGGTGGAGCATGCGGGGCTCGGCCTGGATGTTCCCCCGCGCCAGCATCACTGCCTTGCCCACCGCGGTGCCCGCGCCGCCGTCCACGCCGATGCCGTGCAGCGCCAGGGTCATGCCTCTTCCCCGAACCGTTCTTCCACGAGCTTGCAGATGGCCTCCATGGCGCCTGCCTCGTCGAGGCCGTCGGTGATCACGGTGATGCGGCTGCCCTGGCTGGCGGCCAGCATCATCACGCCCATGATGCTTTTGCCGTTGACCCGGGTTTCGCCCTTCTCCAGGTAGACCTCGGCCGCGAACCGGCTGGCGGTGGTGACCAGTTTTGCTGCAGCCCGGGCGTGCAGGCCGAGCTTGTTGGCGATGGTGATCTGCCGTGTCAGCACGACCCTTCTCCCTTCTCCTGGCGCGAGACCTGGATGCCGCGCAGCCCCCCTTCGGCGGCCTTTCCGGTAAGCGTTTCCAGGCTGTCGTCCGCGTAGTTGAAGATGCGGATCAGCATGGGCAGGTTGACGCCAGAGACGACGCGGACCCGCTCGTCGGCCAGCAGGCTGCAGGCGATGTTGCTGGGCGTGGCGCCGTAGGCGTCGGTGAGCACCAGCACGCCGCTGCCGTCGTCGATGGCCTCGATTTCCCGGCGCGCCCGGTCCAGCAGTTGTTCGGTGTCGGCGTCCGGCGGCACCTCGATGCAGCGGGCCTGCAGCGGGCAGCCATGGAGCGTGCTGCAGGCGGTGGTCAGCAGGGCCTGGCCGATGCCCGGGTGGGTGATGAGCAGCAACCCTATGCTCATTTGGAAGACTCCTCGATGGCCTGCCGCTGGCGTTCGATGAATACCTCGGAGGCATCATACCCCTTCAGCCTGAGCATGTGGTTGCGCACCGCGGTTTCCACCAGGATGGCCAGGTTGCGTCCCGGCGCGACGGGCACGGTGATCTGGGGGATCTCCACGCCCAGCACGGTGCGTGTCTGGGCCGCCACCTGCAGCCGTTCCATGTCGGCGATCTCGCGCAGCTTCATGCGCTTGAGATGGATGATCAGCTGCAGGTACATGCTGTTGGTGATGGAGCTGTCCCCGAACATGGCGCGGATGTCGAGCACGCCCAGCCCTCTCACCTCGAGGAGGTCGCGCAGCAGGCGGGGGCAGCTGCCGGCCACGATATCGGGGGCGATGCGGCGGAACTCGGGCGCATCGTCCGCCACCAGCCGGTGTCCCCTCGTGATCAGCTCCAGTGCCAGCTCGCTCTTGCCCACGGCGGAGTGGCCCGTGAGCAGCACCCCCATGCCAAGTACCTCCAGGAAGACACCGTGCAGCGTCGACTTGGCGGCGAGGAAGCGGGCGGCGTAGTACTGCAGGTTGTCCAGCACCACGCTGTCGGAGAGGGACGAGGTGAGCAGCGGTGTGCCGCTCTCCTGCGCCTTCTCCAGGAGCAGCGGCACAC
>JALWGP010000275.1 GCA_027038775.1 Sedimenticola sp.
GGAAGTGATGGGCTGCGGGGCGGGCGCGGGCGTTGGTGAAGGCGTCAGGGTGGCTGTGGGAGTTGCTGTGGGGGCAGGTGTGGCTGTCGCGGTGGCGGTGGGCGTTGGGCTGGCGGGTGGCGAAGACCAGCACGCCGGGCAGGGGGCCGTGGGTGGCCACCGGCAGAAAGATGGCGTCGCGGCGGTGCCGCTCCGCCAGCACCCTGAGAAACCGGTAACTGCTGTTGAGGGTGGCCACCTCGTGAATGTCGGGAATGTGCAGGGGGCGGCCGTTCTCCAGGCACTCCTGCAGCAGAGTGTTGGCCAGGGGGAAGCGCAGGATGCCGAGCTGCTCGGGCTTGCCGTCGCTGTAGGCACCCTCGAGCTGGATCAGGCCGTCGTTGGCAACGAAGAGTGCCCCCACCCAGTCCAGGGGCAGGAGCTGGGGAAACTCGCGCGCCACGAACTCCAGGGTCTCGTCGAGGTCACTGCCCTCCTGCAGGTGGGCAGTGAGGCGGAACAGGGTGTCGAGACGGTTGGTGGTCTGGTTGAAGGTAGTGGCCAGCAGCCCCAGCTCGTTGTCGCTCTCCACCGGCAGCCGGTGGGAGAAGTTGCCGGTGGCCACTTCCCGGAATCCCTGGACCGTGCGGTCGAGAGGGCGGATCACCCTGCGGTAGAACCAGAACATGATGCCGGTGGCGATGACCAGGGCCGCGGCAAAGGAGATGCGCACCACCAGGCCGGTTTCGCGGGCCCGCTTTCGCAGGTCGTCGTCCAGGGCCTGCAGCAGCTCCCGGGTGCGCTGCAGCAGCGAGGGGTTGTTCTCGACGATGAGCCGCGCCGCTTCCGACAGGTGGGGCATGTCGGCTTCGCCCAGGGTCTGGCGGAGCTCCTGCATGAAACCCTTCCAGTAGAGCTCGAGCTCGGTGGCGGCGGCCAGGGTGGCGGCGCCCAGGGGGAGCTTCATGGGTTCGTGCAGCTGCAACTGCCGGCTGAAGTCGCCGCTGGAGAAGGCCTTGCAGATGTCGTCGAACTTGCGCATGTTGCCCATGAGATCCTGGAAATAGAGACGCAGATCGCGCTCGTAGGCGGCGTTGTCGCGGGGACGGTTCTCGGCATAGTTCATGGCCTGCATGGCCATGTGCTGGGCGGTGGCCTGCAGTTCCCCCGCCAGGCGCAGGAGGACGCCCTGGGCGCGCTGCTCGTCCAGCATCCTCAGCGTGTACAGGCTGAAGAGGGTGAAGAGGACGATCAGCGCCAGCAGGGCCGCGCCGATCTGGAACCTGAGGGTTCGGCTGAAGCGCAAGGGAAGGTCGGCATTTTTCACGACAGTGTCATCATTATGGCAGTAAAATCGGCGAAGGCATCGCTTTCACCTGATTTCTGAGACCCGCACAAGGCCGTGAATCTTTCCCTCTGCGAGGATCTTTCCACCATCCGTGACTGGGTGCGCTGGGGTGCCAGCCGCTTCCGCGAGGCCGGGCTTTTCTTCGGCCACGGCACCGACAACGCCTTCGACGAGTCGCTGGCGCTGGTGCTGCACGCCCTCCACCTGGACCACGACCAGGGGCTGGCCTACCTGGATGCCCGGCTCACCCGGGAGGAGAAGGAGCGGGTGCTGGGTTACCTCACCCGGCGGGTGGAGGAGCGGGTGCCCGCCGCCTACATCACCCACGAGGCCTGGTTCGCCGGCCTCTCGTTCTACGTGAACGAGAACGTGCTGGTGCCGCGCTCGCCCATCGCCGAGCTGATCGAGCAGGGCTTCGAGCCCTGGCTCAACGACGAGGAGGCGCTGCGCGTTCTCGACCTGTGCACCGGCAGCGGCTGCATCGCCATCGCCTGCGCCCACTACCTGCCCAATGCCCGGGTGGACGCCTCCGACATCTCGCCCTCGGCGCTGGAGGTGGCCCAGGTGAACGTGGACCGGCACCAGCTGGAGGAGCGGGTGAGCCTGTTCCGCTCCGACCTCTTCGACGACCTGCCCGAGGCGCGCTACGACCTCATCGTCAGCAACCCCCCCTACGTGAGCAGCGAGGAGATGGAGTCGCTGCCCGAGGAGTACGGCCACGAGCCGGCCCTGGGGCTGGAGGCGGGCGCCGACGGCCTGGAGATCGTCTCGCGCATCCTCGCCGAGGGGGCTCGCTGGCTGAAACCGGGTGGTATCATGGTGGTCGAAGTGGGTGACAGCATGGAGAGCCTGATGCGCCGCTACCCGGGGGTGCCCTTTCTCTGGCTCGACTTCGAGCGGGGCGGCCACGGGGTCTTCCTGCTCACCGCCGAACAGTTGCAGCAGTACCAGAACCAGTTTTCCGAGGAGTGACCAAAAGATGAGCCTGCGCCGTGCAAAGAGCGCCGAAGAGTACATCGAGTGGGTGAAGAACGCCGTCTTCGAGGTGGACGACCTGCGCGACTGCTACAACTACGAGCTGGAGATGGAGGACCTCACCCGCTATCCTCTCTGGCTCGAGCCCCTGGAGGAGAGCATCAAGGAACTCTACAACCAGATGGCGGAGGGACGCTACCACTTCGGGCGTGAGGACCTGGCCTTCATGGAGATCGTGCACCGCTACGGCGACCAGATCCCCTTCCACACCCTCCTGAAGCAGATCAACGAGACCCACCGCAAGGGTCTCGACGTGGAAGAAGAGGCGTGAGCATGCAGCAGCAACTGATTCTCGACGATGCGCTCATCGCCAAGTACGACCAGAGCGGGCCCCGCTACACCTCCTATCCCACGGCGGTGCAGTTCCACGAGGGCTTCGGCAACGCCGACTACGCGCGCATCGCGCGCGAGAGCAACGCCAGCGGCCGCCCCCTGTCGCTCTATTTCCACATTCCCTTCTGCGACACCATCTGCTTCTACTGCGCCTGCAACAAGGTGGCCACCAAGGACCGCGGCAAGGGGAACGAGTACCTGCGTCGCCTGCACCGCGAGATCGCCCTGCAGGCGGAGCTGTTCGACAACGGCCGCCCGGTGACCCAGCTCCACTGGGGCG
>JALWGP010000276.1 GCA_027038775.1 Sedimenticola sp.
CCAGGCGGTGCCGGCGATGTCGAGGTGGGCCCACTTGTACTTCTCGGTGAAGCGGGAGAGGAAGCAGGCGGCGGTGATGGTGCCGGCCCCCTTGCCGCCGATATTGGCGATGTCGGCGAAGGGGCTCTCCAGCTGCTTCTGGTACTCCTCGCCCATGGGCAGCCGCCAGGCGCGGTCGTCGATGGACTCGCCCGCCGCCAGTACCTCTTCCACCAGCTTGTCGTCGTTGCCCAGCAGGCCGCTGATGTGGTGTCCCAGGGCGACGATGCAGGCGCCGGTGAGGGTGGCGATATCGATCACCGCCGCCGGCTTGAAGCGGTCGGCGTAGGTGAGGGCGTCGCAGAGGATGAGACGTCCCTCGGCGTCGGTGTTGAGGATCTCGATGGTGAGCCCCGCCATGCTGGTGACGATGTCGCCCGGCTTGTTGGCGTCGCCGTCGGGCAGGTTCTCGGAAGCGGGCACGATCCCCACCAGGTTGATGGGCAGTTCCAGCTCGGCGCAGGCGCGCAGGGTGCCGATGACGCTGGCGCCGCCGCACATGTCGTACTTCATCTCGTCCATGTTGGCCGAGGGCTTGAGGGAGATGCCGCCGGCGTCGAAGGTGAGGCCCTTGCCCACCAGCACCACCGGTCGGCTGCCGGGCCTGCCGCCGTTGTACTCCATGACGATAAGGCGTGCCTCCTGGCGGCTGCCGCGGGAAACCGAGAGCAGGGCGCCCATGCCGAGCCGCTCCATCTGCTTCTCGGTGAGGGCGGTCACCTTCAGCTTGTCGAAGCGGCGTCCCAGTTTCTTTGCTTGGTCGGCGAGATAGGTGGGGGTGCAGAGGTTGCCAGGCAGGTTGGCCAGGTCGCGGGTGAGGCTCATGCCGGCAGCGATGGCCCGGCCATGTTCGATGCCCCTTTCCGCATCGCGGCGCCGCTTGCGGTCGCCCTCCAGGAAGGCCAGCCGGCGCAGGGGACGTTTCGGCGGGTTCTTCTCGCTCTTGCACTGCTCGAAGCGGTAGAGCGCCTCCTCGGCGCGGAGCACGGCGTTCCTGGCGGCATCGTAGACGGCGGATCCGTCCTCCAGTGCCGCCGGCAACAGCAGTGCGGCGTCGCGGCTGCCGGAAGTGTCGAGCTTCTTCACCCCGTCGGCCAGCGCCTTGCCCAGCGCCTTGGGGGAGAAGCTCTTTTTCTCACCGAGCCCCAGCAACATGAGCCGCTTGGCCTTGAGGCCGGCGGGACGGTACAGCACCAGGTTCTCCCCGCACCTGCCGGTGATGTCGCCGCTCTTCAGGGCGGTGGTGATGGCGCCGCCGGTGGCCTGGTCGATGGCGACGGTGGTGTCGTCCAGACGCTTCTTCTCGAACAGGGTAACGACGAGGCAGTCGGTGGAGAGGCTTTCCGCCGCGGTGGCGCGGATGCTGTAGTCCATGGGGTTCCTCGGGTCGGAGAGTGGTTGACGAATGGCGGAAGTGTACCTTCATTCCGGTTTCGCATGGAACCGGGGGCGGGTAGAATCCGGGGCAGTTCCGTTGTTCCGACCCGGCAGGACAGTCACTTGCTCTCCATCATCGATCGCCTGCTCATCCGCGAAGTGCTCAAGACCCTGCTGGTGATCCTCGTCGTGCTGCTCATGCTGATCCTGGCCAACGCCCTGGTGAAGCTGCTGGGCCAGGTGGCGGCGGGAGAGATGAGCCTGGAGCTGATGGGCATCTTTTTCGGTGTCCGGGTGATCAAGCTGGTGGGCTTCATCACGCCGCCGGCCTTCTTCTTCGCCATTCTCTGGGTGCTGGGGCAGATGTACCGCAACAGCGAGATGGTGGCGCTGAACGCCGCCGGGATCGGTATTCTCCGCCTCTACCGTCCCTTCCTCCTGGTCTCCCTGCTGCTGGCGCTGGTGACCGGGGCCATCTCCCTCCACCTCTATCCGCTGGCCAAGGCCCACGCCAACGAGCGGGTGCAGCGCGAGCGCACCTCCGTGCAGCTCGGCGGGCTCAAACCGGGAGGGTTCACCGAGTTCAACGACGGGCAGTTCATGGTCTACGTGGGCGATGCACGGGGGCAGGAACAGCTGAAGGACCTTTTCATCCGCTACGACCGCAACGGTCGCAGCGGCGTGGTGCTGGCCGCCTCTTCCCACATCGAGCAGCGGGAGGATGGCCGCTTCCTCGTCCTGGAGAAGGGATACCGCTACGACGGCGAACCCGGGGCCGAAGGATTTTCCAAGGGCAGTTTCCGGCAGTACGGCATCCGCCTCCCGAGACGCGGGTGTCGCTGCAGGCCTCGAGCGTGGAACTGCTGCCGCTGCCGTTGCTGCTGGCCGGCGATTCGCTCAAGCTCAGGACCGAGCTGCAGTGGCGCCTGGCTGCGCCCCTTTCCGTCTTCGCCCTGATGCTGGTGAGTGTGCCCCTGGCCCGCTCCCTGCCGCGCCAGGGGGTCTATGGCAGGCTGATCGTGGCGGTGGTCTTCTACGCGGTCTACCTCAACCTGTTGCGACTGGCCCAGGACTGGATGCGCAAGGGCGTGCTGCCCGACTGGATGGGGATCTGGTGGGTGCCGGCCTCGGCGGCCCTGGTGGGCCTGCTGCTGCTCTACCTGGATACGCCGGCGGTGAACAGCCGCTGGCGCCGGCTGCTGCCGAGGCGGTCATGAGGCGCATCGACCGTTACGTCATCGCCAGCGTGGGCAAGGCGACCCTGCTGACCCTGGTGGTCATCGCCACGCTCAGTTACGTGCTCACCTTCATCGACGAGGCCGGGGAGGTGGGCCAGGGCGGTTACCGGCTGATGGACGTGATGCTGGTGGTGGCCAGCATGATCCCCCGTTTCCTCTACGAGGCCTTCCCGGTGGCTGCGCTCATCGGTGCCCTGCTGGCCCTGGGCAGCATGGACGCCAACCGCGAGCTGGTGGCCCTGCAGGCGGCGGGCATGTCTCCCACCCAGCTGATGGTCTCGGTGTTCAAGGCGGGCCTGCTGCTG
>JALWGP010000277.1 GCA_027038775.1 Sedimenticola sp.
GGTCGGGCTGCAGCTCGCCCAGGATCAGGGAGAAGAGACTGGACTTGCCGCAGCCGTTGGCCCCGGTGATGCCCACTTTCTGCCCGGCGTGGAGCTGGAAGCCGGCGTCGCGGAACAGGAGCCGCGGCCCGCGCCGCAGCGTAAGATCGGAGAAACGGAGCATCCGGGGATCAGGGCAGAATCGGGTTCATGGCGCCCATGGGCCGGGAGATGCTCCAGACGTGGAAACGCATGATGCCCACGCCGTCCGTCATGTGGCGGAAGCGCTGGTCGATGTGCGCCATGCCCGCGCTCATGTGTCCCATCTCCTCGTCCATGAGGGCGATGTCCGTGCGGATCTCGTCCATGCTGCTGCTGATGCGGGGCATCATCTCCGCCATGGCGCGGGTGCTGGCCTCGATGTTGTCCATGTGCTGCATGTGGTGTTCGAATCTCTCCACCGTGTCGGTGACGTGGGCCATGCGTGCCGAGACCTTCTGCATGTGGGTGTGCATGGAATCCATGTTGTCCACGATGCCGTTGAGGTTCCGGTAAAGGATGGCCACGTAGTAGACGTTGATCACCGCCAGCACCACCAGGAAGAGGGAGATGAGGACGATGATCACCTTGTTCACGTAGAAGTGGTGGTGGCGCTCGTCCAGGTGCAGCTGGGTCTCCCAGCTGAGGCGGCCCACCATGTCGATGAAAAGCTGTCGTTCGTTGTCGGCCATCTCTCTTTCTCTCAAGGAACCGGAAACATCTTCTTGATGGTCCTGGCCGGCTTGGCCATGTACTGCATGTCGGCGGCCATCATCTGCACCTCGTCGTCCATGCGGCTGATGGTGGTGGCCATGTTCTCCACCGACTGCCGCACCTCGGTGACATGGGTTCCCATGGTGCCAATGGTGCCCCGCATGGCGGCGATGTCCTCGTCGATACGCATCATTTCCCGCTTCATGGAGGCGGTCTGGGTGTCCATGGCCTCCAGCAGCGCCACCCGCCTGACCATGGAGTCCATGGAGTTGCTGACACGGTCCATCTGGCTGGTGACGGTCTGCACGTTGCGGTTCATGTCCGCCACCACCGCCGAGATGCGGTTGATCTGGGAGGAGAGGGTGAGCAGCAGCACCAGGATGGAGATGGCGATGATTCCCAGGATCACCATGCCGAAGCGGATGGCGTTCTTCAGATCGTTGCCCAGTTTCTCCTGGATCTCGATCTGGCTGAAGAGAATGGCCTCGAAGGAACGGGCGGCCCGCAGCAGCTTGGGGTCGACCTGGGGGGGCGTCTTCTGTCGTTCTTCCGCCATCGGTAAACCGGTTGGAGTGCCAAACTTCAACTATAGCAACATGCGCGCGCCGCTTTCCACGTGCTTTGAGCGCGGTGCATGGGAGTGCTATGATTAGAAAACTGTGAATTACTGTAAGGCCGTCCGGCCCGGACCAAATTTCGAGGACTCATAAAGTGGCTAAGAAAACCAGCATCCTGTTCGCATCCCTGACCCTGGCGGCCGCCTTCGGCAGTGCCGCCCACGCAGAAGACGACGTGCTCTCCAGGATCAAGCCCATTGGCCAGGTGAACGTGGCGGGCCAGGCCAAGGCGTCCGCGCCCGCGCCGGCGGCACCCGTCGAGGCCAAGGAGGCCCCGGCCCAGGCTGCCGCGCCGGCGGCTGCACCGGCGCCCGCCGCGGCCCAGGGGGGGGATTCCCACCCGGGTGCCGGCCTCTACCAGGCCAAGGGTTGCGCGGGTTGCCATGGTGCCGACGGCAAGACCACCATCATGCCGGTCTATCCCAAGCTGGCGGGCCAGAGTGCCACCTACCTGCTCAACCAGATGAAGGACATCAAGAGCGGCACCCGGGCCAATGGCCAGACCGCCGTCATGAAGGGCATCATCGCCGGTGTCTCCGACGACGAGATGAAAGCCATGGCGGAATGGCTGGCCACGCTCCAGCCGTGATCGGGTAACGCGCTTCGCCCCCGGGGCGCTCCTGCTCCGGCATCCGGGAGTGCCCGTGGGCCGGGCTTCAGTCCGACCCACGGGGTGGCGGAGGGCTACTCCAGCATCGCCTTGAGACTGGCCAGGTGGGCGCGTCCCCTGGCCTTTCTCTTTTCGGGATCCTCCTCCGCCTGGCGGCCCTCCCACTCCAGTTCCTCCGCCGGCAGCTCCTCCAGGAAGCGGCTGGGCTCGCACTCCACCAGTTCACCGCCCTTGCGGCGCTTGCGGGCGCAGGTGAGATGGAGCAGGCGGCGGGCGCGGGTGATGCCCACGTAGGCCAGGCGCCGCTCCTCCTCGATGTTCTCCTCCTCGATGCTGGTGCGGTGGGGCAGCAGCTCCTCCTCCACGCCCACCAGGAAGACCACGGGAAACTCCAGCCCCTTGGCGGCGTGCAGGGTCATCAGGCTCACCCGGTCGTCGGCGCACTCCTCGTCCTGGCGCTCGAGGATGTCCATCAGCGACAGGTGGTTCACCAGCTCCGCCAGGTCGTCGCCCTTGAGCTCGTCCTCCTGCAACCGCTCGATCCAGGCGACCAGGTCCTGTACGTTCTCCATGCGGCGCTCGGCGGCCTTGTCATTGGGAGAGGTCTGCAGCAGCCACTCCTCGTAGTCGATGTCGCGAATGAGCTGGCGCAGGGCGTCGGCCGGCTTCTCCTCGTGGGCCAGGCGCGAGAGCTGCCACACCCAGGCGGCGAACCCGCGCAGGTTCTTCAACGCCCGGCCGGAGAGGTGCTGTTCCAGTCCCAGCTCCTCCACCGCCTCCAGCAGGGGGGCCTGGCGTTCCGCGGCCCAGGCGCCGAGCTTCTCCAGGGTGCCGGGCCCGATGCCACGGCGCGGCGTGTTCACCACCCGCAGGAAGGCGGTGTCGTCGTGGGGGTTGGCCAGCAGGCGCAGGTAGGCCATGAGGTCCTTGATCTCGGTGCGCGAGGAGAAGGAGGTGCCGCCGCTGAGGAAGTAGGGCACGTTGTGCAGC
>JALWGP010000278.1 GCA_027038775.1 Sedimenticola sp.
GAGCAGGTGATCCTCGTCTACATGCAGTCACAGCGGCTGCTGGCGCCTGAAAAACTGGCCGTCCTCAAGGAGGTGATCGGCGAGATCGAGACCCTGCCCTTCGTGGACCGGGTCGAAAGCCTCTTCTCCATCCCCTGGGTAAAGACGGTGGACGGCTACCTCGACAAGAAACCCTACCTGGAAAAGCTGCCCGCGGACCCCGGCGAGGAGGAGAGAATCCTGGCCGAGGCACGCAGGAACCCCTTCATCCGCCACGTCCTGGTCTCCCCGGAGCGGGACGTCATGGCCATCGCGGTCATCATGAAGCCCGGAAGCGACCAGAACGACCAGGCGATCACCCGCGGCCTGGACGAAGCGGTGGCCCGGCTGAAAGGATTCTACGAACCGGTCTTCGCCATCGGCTTTCCCCAGGTGCGCGCCGAAATCGTGGAGCGGATCCACGACGAACAGGCCCGGCTGTTCCCGCTGGCCATCGGCGCGCTGCTCATCGCCCTGTTCCTGCTCCTGCGCCAGCTCATCGACATCCTGCTGCCGATTCTCAGCGCCGGCTTCAGCATCCTCTGGACCCTGGGCTTCATGGCACTTACCGGCATCCCGCTGAACGTCGTCACCTCCATCATCCCCATCCTGCTGGTGATCGTCGGCTCCACCGAGGACATCCACCTGCTCTCGGAATTCCGCCAGGGGCAACGCCAGGGGCTGAACAACCGGGAGGCGCTCGGACACATGGCGCGCCGCATGGGCAGCATCGTTCTGCTCACCTTTCTCACCACCTATCTCGGCTTCCTCTCCGTGGGACTGAGCCGTATCGAAGTACTGTGGCAATTCGGCCTGGTGGCCTCCACCGGGCTGCTCTTCAACTTCATCGCCACTATCATCCTCATCCCCTCGGTGCTTTCATTGGCAGGCAAGTGGCAGCTCGACGGCAAAGCGAAGATCTACGGGGAAAAGAGCCGCCGCGTGGCGCGGGCCTACTGGAACATCCTGTGGCAATACCGCAAGACGGTCGTCCTTCTCTTCGTGCTGATCACCGCCGCCTCCGTCGCGGGCATCCCCAGGATCCACGTCAACCACAACGCCATCGACAGCCTGGGCGAGAGCTCCCCCGTGCGTCAACGCATCGCCCTGGTCAACGAAAATCTCGCGGGCCTGGAGACCCTCTCCATCGTCGTGGACTCCGGCATCGAAGATACCTTCCTCAAGGTTCGCTACCTGGAGGAGCTGGCCAAGATCCAGGAATTCATCCGGGAACAGGGCTGGTCCCGGTCCACCACCTCCTTCGCGGACTACCTCGCCCTGCTCAACGGTGCCTTCCAGGAACTGGACGAGGCCATCATGCCCGAATCGGACGACGTGGTCACCGAGCTGATGATCTTCCTCAAGCACGACGAGGTGAAGGGTTACGTGACGAAGGACTTCAGCGAGGCGCGCATCCTGGTCCGGCACGACATCGACTCCAGCGAAGAGCTGAAACAGGTGCTGGAGGCGCTGCAGACCTTCATCGCCAACAACCTCGACCCCGGACTGCGTGCGCACATCACGGGAGACTCGGTACTCACGCTCTTCGCCACCCAGGCCATGATCTCCGGACAGCTCCAGTCCATCGCCCTGCTGCTGGTGATCATCGTGCTCATCATCGGCGTACTCTTCACCGAGGTTCGCGTGGGCCTGTTGGCCACCCTGCCCAACCTCTTCCCGGTGGTCGTCATGTTCGGCTTCATGGGCTTCATGGGAATCCCGCTCAACATCGGCACCACCATGGCGGCGGCCATCGCCATCGGCATCGCGGTGGACGACACCCTGCACTTCATGCTCCGTTACAACCGGGAGCTCAAGGCGAGCAAGAGCCACAACACCGCCATGCAGCGCACCATCTACGGCGAGGCGCTGCCGGTGGTCTCCACCTCGCTGGCGCTCATCGCCGGCTTCCTGGTCTTCACCCAGGCCGACTTCCCGCCCATCGTCCAGTTCGGCATGCTGGGCGCCCTGGTGATCTTCGTGGCCCTGCTGGCGGACTTCATCATCACGCCCCTGGCCATCTCCTCCCTGAGGCTGATCACCATCTGGGACCTGCTCTCCCTGCAGCTGCGCAAGCAGGTGCTGGAGAAGAGCCCGCTGTTCAGGGACCTCCACCCCTGGCAGATCCGCCAGTTCATCCTCTCGGGTTCCATCCAGCACTACGGAAAGGGGGACTTGGTCTTTCACCAGGGAGACGAGAGCAACGCGCTCTACCTGCTGCTCACGGGCAAGGTGGAGGTCTGCCTCCCCGTTGCGGAAGGCGGCTGCGACAAGCTGGAACAGTTTTCCCCCGGGGACGTCTTTGGAGACGTGGCACTCTTTGCGGGGATACCGAGAAAGACGGACGCCATGGCCCTCGAGCCCAGCACCGTGCTCGTCATCAACCGGGAGAACATCGAGCGCAACCTGCGCCACCGGCCGCGCATCAGCGCGCGCATCTTCGCCAATCTCACGACGGACCTGAGCCGCCGGCTCATCCGCATGATCAACAAGCAGCAGGCCATGGGAATCAAGACCAGGAGGCGACCATGAAATCTGCAGCCCTGTCACTCTTCCTCGTGCTGGTTCTCCCGGCGTGGCACGCATGCGCCCAGGAATCCTCCGACACGCCATGGTTCACGGCCCCCTACAGCGGGGAGAAAGTGAAGGAGTACGAGGTGACCCTGCCCGTTTCCCGCTACGAGGAGGAGACCTTCCTCATCCCCAGGGACTGCAAGAAGCGCAACAGCCGCCTGCTGGAGGGCGCCGGGCACTGGGGCAACCGGGTACAGCGCCGTCTTTGGATCAAGGCGGACGACGACTGCCGTTACCTCAACTACCTGAAGAGGAACCCAAAGAAGGCAGACAAGGACTTCGTCAGCAGCTACGATTTCCTCAACGCCCGCATCACCGACCTGCCGCTGCGTCCCGGCTGCGACC
>JALWGP010000279.1 GCA_027038775.1 Sedimenticola sp.
ACGTGCGCATCGACGACGAGCAGTACAGCGGCTATGCCTTCGGGATGGGGGTGGAGCGGCTCACCATGCTGCGCTACGGCGTGAACGATCTGCGGCTCTTCTTCGAGAACGACCTGCGTTTCCTGGGCCAGTTCGCCTGAGCGGTGAACCGTGCGAAGACGCCGATGCCCGGTGGCCTCTGCCGGAGGTCCCTGACGGGACGTCCGAGGCCAGGGATGGCCGAGGCCGAGCGCACAAGGATGTGCTTGTAGCGGTCCCGCCAGGGACCTCCGGCAGAGGCCGACTGACCAGAGCGAAGTGACAGAACACCTGGGTCAGACTGATACCAAATGAACAAGGAACAACGACATGCAATTCAGTGAAGCCTGGTTACGCGATTGGGTAGATCCCGGGGTGCCCGTGAACGAGCTGGCCGATGCCCTGAGCATGGCCGGCCTGGAAGTGGACAGCGTGGAGCCTGCGGCGCCCGAGTTCGGCGGCGTGGTGGTGGGCGAGGTGCTCTCCTGCGAGCGCCATCCCGACGCCGACAAGCTCTCCGTCTGCCAGGTGAACCTGGGCGGGGGTGAGCCGGTGCAGATCGTCTGCGGCGCGAAGAACGTGGCCGGCGGCATGAAGGTGCCGGTAGCGAAGGTAGGCGCCGTGCTGCCCGGCAACTTCAAGATCAAGAAGGCGAAGCTGCGTGGCGTGGAGTCTTTCGGCATGATCTGCTCCGCCGCCGAGCTGGGGCTGGCCGAGTCTTCCGACGGCATCATGCCGCTGCCCGCCGATGCCCCCGTGGGCGAGGACTTCCGCGCCTACCTGCAGCTCGACGACCACGTCATCGACGTGGATCTCACCCCCGACCGCGGCGACTGCCTGAGCATCGCCGGCATCGCCCGCGAGGTGGGGGTGATCTTCCGCAAGCCCGTCACCCGGTGGGAGATCCGGCCCGTGGCCGCCGCCGTCGAACGTCGCGTGGAGGTGACCCTGGAGGCGCCCGACGCCTGCCCCCGCTACGCCTGCCGGGTGGTGGAGGGCATCGACCCCGGGGCGGAGACGCCCCTGTGGATGCAGGAGCGGCTGCGCCGCAGCGGCATCCGGCCCATCAGCCCGGTGGTGGACGTCACCAACTTCGTCATGCTGGAGCTGGGCCAGCCCATGCATGGCTTCGACCTGGAGAGGATCGGCGGTGGTATCCGCGTGCGCAGGGCGCAGGCGGGCGAGAAGCTGGTACTCCTTGACGGCAGCGAGGTGCAGCTCCGGCCCGACACCCTGGTCATCGCCGACGACGAGCGTCCCCTGGCCCTGGCCGGCATCATGGGTGGCGAGCTGTCCGCGGTGAAGTCGCAGACGCGCGATATCCTGTTCGAATCGGCCTTCTTCCAGCCCACCGCCATCATCGGCAGGGCGCGGGGCTACGGCCTGCACACCGACTCCTCCCACCGCTTCGAGCGGGGCGTGGATCCGCAGCTGGCGGTGACCGCCCTGGAGCGGGCCACCGAGCTGCTGGTCTCCATCGCCGGGGGCAGGGCGGGCCCCGTGGTGGATGTGGTGGACGAGGCCCGCATGCCGCAGCCGCCGCAGGTGGTCCTGCGCAGGGAGCGGGTCTCCCGCCTGCTGGGCGTGGAGATCGCCGGTGACGACATCGAGGAGATCCTGGAGCGGCTGGGCATGCAGGTGGAAGCGACCGGGGAGGGCTGGACCGTGACCCCGCCCAGCGCCCGCTTCGACATCGCCATCGAGGCGGACCTGATCGAGGAGGTGGGGCGCATCCACGGCTACGCCAACATCCCCGAGAACCTCTCTTCGGCACCGGTGAGCATCCAGGTCCGGCCCGAGGCGGCCTTCCGACTGGAACGGGCGAAGGAGTGCCTGGTGGACCTCGGGCTCCAGGAAGTGATCACCTACAGCTTCATCAGCCCGGAACTGGCCTCCCTGGTGACCCCGGGAGCCACGCCGATCCGCCTGGCCAATCCCATCTCCGAGGAGATGTCGGTGATGCGCGCCAGCCTCTGGCCGGGTCTGCTCACCACCCTCCAGTACAACCTGGCCCGGCAGCAGGAGCGGGTGCGGCTCTTCGAATCGGGCCAAGTGTTCCTCCAGCGGGGGGAGGAGATCGAGCAACCGGCCATGCTCGGCGGCCTGCTCTACGGCGGAAACCTGCCCGAGCAGTGGGCGGAGAAGCCGAGGAAGGTGGATTTCTACGACCTGAAGGGGGTGGTGGAAGCGGTGCTTGCACTGGTGGACGAGCCGGAGGCCTTCGAGTTCCGGCCAGCGGAGGACCCGGCCCTGCATCCCGGCCAGGCAGCGGCCGTCTACCGGGACGGCAGAGAGGTGGGGCGCCTGGGCCTGCTCCATCCCGCCCTGCAGAAGAAACTCAACATTCCCGGGGACGCCTGGCTCTTCCAACTGGAACTGGAGGCGCTGCGTGAAGGAAGGCTGCCTGAATTCCGGCCCGTCTCCCGCTATCCCTCCATCCGCCGGGACCTGGCGCTGCTGGTGAAGCGGGAAACCTCCTGGGCGGAGGTGGAGCGCTGTGCGAGGGCCGCGGCGCCGGAAATTATACGGGACATCCGTGTATTTGATGTCTATACTGGAGAAAATATAGACGCGGGTCTAAAAAGCCTTGCTTTGAGCTTGATTTTACAAGACTATTCGCACACTCTTACTGATGAAGAGACCGAAAGGGCGGTGGAGTCGGTGCGCAGGGCACTGGAAACCGAGTTGTCAGCCAAGTTACGGGATTGATGCAAAATGTCATTGACCAAGGCTAAGATGGCGGAGACGCTGTTCGAAGAGCTGGGCTTGAACAAGCGGGAGGCCAAGGAGCTGGTGGAGCTCTTTTTCGAGGAGATCCGGGGCGCCTTGGAGAACGGTCAGCAGGTGAAGCTCTCGGGGTTCGGCAACTTCGACCTGCGGGAGAAGAACGCACGCCCTGGCAG
>JALWGP010000280.1 GCA_027038775.1 Sedimenticola sp.
AAACCGTCTCCATGCTGCCCACGAAGATGGCGCCCACCAGGATCACCGCCATGGGGCCGGCGGCGGTGTCGAAGAGGCAGATCACCCGCTCGTTGCGGGCGAAGAGGCCGGGGACCAGGTGAGTGGTGGCCTCGCTCACACTGAAGAGGTTGCCGGGCACGAAGATCATCTCGCGCAGGCGGCCGGTGACGGGCATGTGCACCCGGTGGTAGTCGCGCGGCGACAGGTAGATGGTGGCGTAGCCCCCGTCGGCGAACTCCCCGGCCAGGTCGTAGCGCCCGCCCAGCAGCTGCAGCAGGGAGAAGTCGTGCCCCTTGGCCTGCTGCAGCCGGCCGTCGCTGATGTAGCCCGCCTGGTTGATCTTGCCATCCGCCGGGCTGGCCACGGCGTCGGGCTCGGCGGCGATGGGGCGGGCATCGGCCTTGAGGGCGCGGGTGAAGAAATCGTTGAAGCAGGCGTAGCTGGTGGGACGGGGATTCTCCGCCTCGAACATGTCCACCGCGTAGCGGTTCACCACCTCCTTGATGAGGGCGTTCTTGAAGGGTTTCCAGGTGACCCGGGTGGCGCGGTACATCAGCCCCGAGAGGGCGTGCTGGGGCAGCACCCGCAGCAGGTTGGTGAGGAGTCTGTCCTTGAGGCCGGGGGTCATGGATTACTGGAAGAAGCGCAGGTCGCGGGCGATGGCCGCGGGGTCGGTGACGCCGGTGAACAATGCTAGCAGAACGCCATCCGGGCTGATAAGCGCCACCACGCCGTTTTGTGAATCGCATTGGACTCCACGCTCCAGGGCCGCTTCGGGCACGCCCAGCTGGCGCGCCAGGCGGCGCTTCTGGCCGGCGTCGCCGTCGATGGCGGTGAAGGCAGGATTGTAGAAGTCGATGAACTGCTTCAGCTCCTCCGGCGTGCGTGGTTCCCTGCCCAGGTCGAGAAAGACCACCCGTGTCTTCTCCTGCAGCTTCGGCTCGTTGGCCAGGTAGTTCCAGGCCAGCACGTAGCGGAACAGCAGCGGGCGGCACCGTTCCTGCTCCAGGTCGCCCGTCACCACGAAGTTCCAGTGCCCGCGGAAAGCGTTCTCAGTGAAGGGGGCGCCGTTCTTGTCCACCAGCCGGAAGGGCACCACCTGCTGCGGTTCGGGAAAGACGAAGGCCTGCAGCCGGTCGTGGCCCGGGCGGGCGTAACGGTTGCCCAGGTAGTAACTGAAGGTGAACACCGCCAGCGCGGCCAGGGCAAAGAGCAGCTTGGAGACGAGGTTTCCGGTTCGCATCTGGAAGCCCGGGGTGGACACTCCGGGAAGGGTGTGGGTGTGGTACCGAGGGCGGGACTTGAACCCGCAAGGCCGCAAGGCCGGTGGATTTTGAGTCCACTGCGTCTACCAATTCCGCCACCTCGGCAGGGAAGGGGAGAGTATACCGGCTGCCGGTACGGTGGCAAGTGTGCTGCGCCGGCATGCAGTAGAATGCCCAGCCATGCGCAAGTCCGACTTCCGATACCACCTGCCCGAGTCGCTCATCGCCCAGTACCCGGCTCCCGAGCGCAGCGCCAGCCGCCTGCTGGTCCTGGACGCGCAGGGTCAGGTGCACGACCGCCGGTTCCGCGACCTGCCCCGGCTGCTGCGTCCCGGCGACCTGCTGGTGTTCAACGATACCCGGGTGATGCGCGCCCGTCTTTTCGGCCGCAAGGAGACCGGCGGCCGGGTGGAGGTGCTGGTGGAACGGCTGCTGGCGCCGGACCGCGCTCTGGCCCAGGTGCGCGCCAGCAAGACTCCGCGTCCCGGCAGCCGCATCCTGGTCGGCGACTTCCAGCTGGTGGTGGAGGGGCGGCAGGACGACCTGTTCCTGCTGGCGCTGGAGTCGGGCGAGTTCCACGCCGTGATGGCGGCCCACGGCCACATGCCGCTGCCGCCCTACATCCGGCGCGGGGATGAGTCCTTCGACGAATCGCGTTACCAGACCGTCTACGCCCGTCGGGAGGGTTCGGTGGCGGCGCCCACCGCCGGCCTCCACTTCGACGAGGCGCTGCTGGAGGTTTTGGGAGAGATGGGCGTGTGCCAGGCGCGGGTGACCCTGCACGTGGGCGCCGGCACCTTCCAGCCTGTGCGCACCGAGGACCTCTCGCAGCACCGCATGCATGCCGAGTGGTTGGAGGTGGACCAGGCGGTGTGTGATGCCGTGGCCGAGACCCGCCGGCGCGGCGGCCGGGTGGTGGCCGTGGGCACCACCAGCGTGCGCAGCCTGGAGACCGCGGCGGCGGAGGGGGGGCTTCGTCCCTTTTCGGGTGAGACGCGCCTCTTCATCACACCGGGTTACGAGTTCCGGGTGGTGGACGCCCTGGTGACCAACTTTCACCTGCCCGAGTCCACCCTGCTCATGCTGGTGTGCGCCTTCGCCGGTTACGAAGCGGTGATGGCCGCCTACCGTCACGCGGTGGAGCGGGAGTACCGCTTCTTCAGCTACGGCGATGCCATGTTCCTGGAAAGACCCCGAAGCGGGTCGTGAGGCCGGGTGCCGCAGTTTGCAGGGATGCAGAACGAAAAAAGGCGCGGCAGGGGGTGCCGCGCCAAAAGTTCCACCAAAGGAGGATGGAGGAGTGTACTGAATTTCAGCACGTGAGCATTCTCTGATATTGTCGGGCCTGGCACATTGACAATCATCAAAGAATTGGTTGAATGTTTGTGCTGTCTACTCAACCAATTGATATACAGAGAAAATTTTTTGCAGCAGGTGTGTCTTGAAATTTGAAGTGCATCACGAATCCGGGCGCGGCCGCCGTGGCCTGCTCCAGTTTCCCCGTGGCGGCATCGACACGCCCGCCTTCATGCCAGTGGGCACCTATGGCACGGTCAAGGCCATGACGCCGGAAGAGCTGGAAGGGATGGGCGCACAGATTATTCTGGGCAATACCTTTCATCTCTGGTTGCGC
>JALWGP010000281.1 GCA_027038775.1 Sedimenticola sp.
GCACATCAGCTACTGGCCGGCCATGGTGGTGAGGCTGAAGGTTCTCTCCAGCATGAACATCGCGGAGATCCGCGCTCCCCAGGACGGGCGCTTCTCCAAGGTCATCTCCGGGCGGGAGATCGACTTCCGGGCTTCCGTTCACCCCACCACCCACGGCGAGAACTTCGTGCTGCGGGTGCTCGACCGGGAGCGGGGAATCGTGGCGCTGGACGACCTCGGGCTGCACGACGAGGCGCTCTCCGCGCTGAAGATCATGCTTGCCCGGCCGGAAGGAATCCTGCTGGTCACCGGTCCCACCGGCAGCGGCAAGACCACCACCCTTTACTCCATGCTCAATGAGGTCAACAAGGAGACCATATGCATCATGACGCTGGAGGACCCGGTGGAATACCCGCTGCAGATGGTGCGCCAGACCTCGGTCAACGAGGCGGCCAAGGTCGATTTCGTCACCGGGATCCGCTCCATGCTGCGCCAGGACCCCGACGCCATGCTCATCGGCGAGATCCGGGACGAGGAGACGGCCGAGATGGCCATGCGGGCCGCCATGACCGGCCACCAGGTCTTCTCCACGCTCCACACGAACAGCGCGGTGGGGGCCATTTCCCGGCTGCTGGACCTGGGCGTGCTGCCCGACCTGCTGGCCGGCAACATCATCGGCATCATCGGTCAGCGCCTGGTGCGGAAACTCTGTCCCCAGTGCAAGGAAGCCTATCGCCCGGACCCGCTGGAGCAGCGCCTGCTGAACCTGCACGAGGAACGGGAGATCTACCGGGCCGTGGGCTGCCAGGCATGCGACTACATCGGCTACCGGGGGCGGATCGCACTGCTGGAGCTGCTGCGGATGGACCCGGAGATGGACGAGATCATCATTGCCCGTCGCCCGCTCAGCGAGCTGCGCGAGAAGGCGGTGCAGAAGGGATTTCGTTCCCTGGCGGAGGATGGCGTCCGCAGGGTGCTGGAGGGCGTCACCACCCTGGACGAACTCTCGCGCGTGGTCGATCTCACCAACCGGCTGTAGGTCGCGCACATGCCTCTCTACGACTACAAGGCGATGGATCCCAACGGCCGGCTGGTCACCGGAACCCTGGACGCGAGAAACGAAGAAGACCTGCTGATGCGCCTGCAGGGCATGGCGCTGGAGCTGGTGCGCAGCCGGGAGATCAAGCCCAACCGGTTTTTCGGCAGGGGGCGGATCACCCGCCGGGACCTGATCAACTTTTCCATCCACATGGAACAGTTGCTGCGGGCCGGGATCTCCGTCATGGAGGGGCTGGAGGACATCCGCAACAGCACCAGCAATCCCATGTTCCGCGGGGTGATTGCGGCCATCATCGCGGATATCGAGGGAGGCAAGACCCTGTCCGGCGCCCTCGAACAGCACCCGGAGACCTTCGACAAGGTATACGTCTCCCTGGTGAAGGCCGGAGAGGAGTCGGGCCGCCTCGCCGAGGTGTTCCGGAACATCACCGAGGCGCTCAAGTGGCAGGACGAGATCGTTTCCCAGACCGTGCGCGCCATTCTCTATCCCAGTTTCGTCATGGTGGTGGTGGCCGGAGTGGTCAGTTTCATGATGATCTACCTCGTGCCCCAGCTGGTGCGTTTCATTACCAGCCTGGAGCAGGAGATTCCGCTGCACACCCGTGCCCTGATCGCCACCTCGGAAGCCTTCGTCCACTACTGGTACCTGATCTTCGGCCTGCCGCTGCTGCTGGTGGTGGCCTACCGGGTGGCCTATGCCCGCAGTCCAGCCTTCCAGCTGTCGGCGGACCGCTACAAGCTCAGGGTTCCCGTGCTCGGCGCCATCCTGGAGAAGATCGCGCTCGGCCGGTTCGCCAACTATTTCGCCCTCACCTACAGTTCCGGTGTGGGCATCATGGAGGGGCTCGGCCTGTGCCAGGACGTGGTCAACAACGCGTGGATGGCCAAGGGCATCGAGGATGCCAAGCGCTACCTGACCGAGGGGGATACGATCAGCTCCGCCTTCGACAAGGTGGGTTTCTTCCCCGTGCTCATCGTGCGCATGCTGCGCGTGGGCGAGAGCACGGGCGCGCTGGACGAGGCGCTGCGCAACGTCGCCTACTTCTACGAACGCGAGGTGCGGGAGTCGATCGAGCGCATGCAGAGCCTGATCGAGCCGGCACTCACCGTGGTGCTGGGCGCCATACTTGGCTGGGTCATGTTGTCGGTGCTCAGCCCGGTGTACGACAGCATCTCGAAGATCATGGTGGGGTGAGGAGGATGGCAACGTGAAGAGGATTCTCTATCTCACCGACCAGATGCTCACGGTATTCCTGGTTCGCGGGCGCGAGTTGGTGGGCAAGCAGATGTACGAACCCGATGCCGGGGGTATTGCTGCCTTTGAGCGGGACATCGGCCAGGCGCCGGAGATTCCCAACCGGCTGGTGCTCGATATCACGGAGGAAGAGTTCTACATCGAAAAGGTGCCGCACGTCTTCGTCCACGACCAGAGAAAAATCCTGGAACGGAGGCGGATGCAGCGTTTCGGAAACAGCAGCTGGGTCCGCATGGAAAAGCAGGGCCGGGACAGGGAAGGGCGCAGGGACGACCTGTTTCTGTTCTCGGGGATCACCAGGGGCGAGATGCTCCAGCCCTGGATCGCAGCGCTTCGCCGGCACTGCAGCCCCCTGGATGCCGTCACCTCGGTATCGCTGCTGTCACGCCGGCTCTACCGGTCGATGCACCTGAAGCAGAAGCATGTGCTCTTCGTCAGCCACGGCGAGGCGGGTGGCATCCGGCAGAGCTACCTGGTGGACGGCCGTCTCAAGCACAGCCGCCTGGCGCCGACGCCAAGGATGACGGAACAGGCCTATGCCGATCACTTCCTGCAGGAGATGCGGCGGATGGGACAGTTTCTCTCCAGTGGCGGGATGCTGCCCTATGACCAGACATTGCACGTCTACCTGCTGGGGAGCAACGAGGTCATCGCCATACTCGGCAAGGAATTCATGGACGTCGAGAGGATACGGATCCACGGGTACAACCTCCTCGCCCTGGAGCGGAAGTTCGGTTTCCGGGGGATTGGCCGGGGCGAGCAGGCGGATGCGTTCTACGCCCTGCTCGCGGCCACCGGGAAGCGGCTGCCGGGGTACGCGACCCACGAGGACAGGATCGGTTTCTATCATCACCGCGCGCGCCAGGCCCTGCTGGCCGCATCCGTGGCCGTGTTTTTCGCGGGCACCGCCTTCATGGGGTATGCGATGGACCGCATGGTCACGGAGAAGGAGACCCTGCAGCGGGTCAAATACCGGATTGCGAGCGAGCAGAGCAAGCTGGATGCGCTGGAGAGGAGGCTGGCCCGTTACGATGCCACCGGCTTCGAGATGGAGGATGCGGTGCTGTCCAGCGAGCGCCTGCAGAAGCTGGGCGTCCGCCCCTTCGACTGGTTCGCGCTGGTGGGCAACCAGCTGCTGAAGCACAACGCCATCCGCCTCAACAGGCTCAATTTCTACGTGGCTCCGGTACCGGAGGAACCCGCGGAGACCACAGACTGGATGGCGAAGCTCGGCGTCGAGGTGATGGAGGAGGACGAGGGACAGCCGCAGGAGCAAGAGGAACCCTGGGTCGAGACGGGGATGGAGATGGACGAGATGCCGGAGGAGGGGCGTCCTCCCGGTCCCCGGCCCGCGCCCGTGATCGTGCTCGAAGGGGTGATGGAAGAGGGGCGTTCCTTCCGGTTGATGATGGAGGATTTCAGATCCCTGGTCGGAGAGCTGGAGGCGAATCCGCGGCTCGCCCGGGTGGTGGTCGAGAAGTGGCCCGTGGAGGTCCGCTCCGACCGGGCGCTCGACATGCAGCAGACCGGTTTCCAGGCAGAGCTGCCCTTCTCCTTCAAGCTGGTGCTGGTGGGGAGGGCGCTGCTTTGAAAGCGGGGTTCCTGAAAGGCAGCATCGAGTGGCGGCTGATCGCGCCCCGGCTGGTGCTCTTCCTGGTCATGTCTGCTGTCTTCCTCGGTGGCAGCCTGTTTCTTTGGTCGGAGGCCGTTGCCCTGCAGGAGCGGGTGGCGGCCAACCGCAGGGATCTTGCTCACCTGAAGGGCGAGATCCGTGAAAAGTCGGATTCCCTGCGCCTGGCCGAACGCTACCAGGCGGCCTACCGCAGCCTGCGGAAACGGCACCTGGTGGACGGAATCGACCGGCTGCAGCTGATCGAGGCCATCAACGGCACCCGCCAGGAGCTGGCCATTCCGGAGATGCTCTACCGCTTCGATCCGGAGAGCGTGGCAGACGACTATTTCGACCTGTCACCCCGGCTGCACCGGTTTCACGTGACGAACCATTTCCTGGAATTCTCGCTGCGGGATGAGACAGAGCTTCTCCACGTGATGCAGCGCCTGCGTGATCCGCTTCTCGGTTTCCACGTGGTGGAGGCCTGCGAGATGAAACGTCGCAGCGAAGAGCTTCACCTGAACGGGGGCGGCAACGTGAAGGGCAAGTGCCGTTTCGTCTGGCTCACGCTGCGGGCCAGGGGAGAGGAGGAGCCCGTGGAAGCGGACGGCGAGGCGGCAGGAGGCGGTGCGTATGGTTTCTAGGAAAGCCGGGGGGGCGGTGACGGCGCTGGCCTTCCTCCTTCTGGGCTGGCCGGCCATCTCCGTGCCGGACGGACTCGGCAAGCTGCTGACCACGCCCGAGGAACGTCGGCTCATCGCCGCGCGGCGCCATCTCGCCGAGGCTCCCGCGGAGGGGCCGAAGGGCGGTGAACTTCTTCGCTTCGAGGGCGTGGCCAGGGACGAGGAGGGGACCCTCGACGTCTGGATCAACGGGGAAGCGCTGGGTGGTCCTTCCCGGCTGCGCCAGTTCGGCATGTCACTGGTCCAGGGAGGGGATGGCGTCGTGCGGCTGGTCCTGCTGACTCCCGACCATGGCTTCGTCCGGCTTGCGCCAGGGCAGGCCTACGATCGTGCGACCGGCAGGGTTCTCGAACCCTGGGAGCAGGAAGAACCTCCCGTGGAGGAGGAATCAGGGGAAGAGACGGCCGGGCCGAACCCGGAAGGGGAAGGGGAAGGGGAAGAGGAAGCGGAAGGCGAGGCGGTGGTGTACGGACCGGACGGTACTCCAGTCGATGGGCCGAAAGATGAATAGGATGCCATTGCCTTCCAGGGAGCGGGGGGCGGCCCTGCTGCTGTTCATGCTGCTGTTGGTCGTGGGCGTGGCGGTACTCTTTCTGCCGGAGACCCAGAGGCGCTCCCGCGAGAACGAGGAACGGGTGACGGCCGAAGCGCTGGGCAAGGCCCGCGCGGCGCTTCTGGGCTACGCGGCCGCCTACGCGGACGTGAACGGCGGCACGCGCGGGCCCGGTTTCCTGCCCTGCCCGGACCTCGACAACGACGGCTACTCCGACCCTCCCTGTAATACACCGGGGCAACTGGCCATCGGCCGCCTCCCGTGGAGGCAGCTGGAGAGCGGGGATCTGCGGGACGGGGACGGCGAGCGCCTCTGGTACGCGGTCTCTTCCAACTATCGCGAAGTGCCGAAGGTGGGGGCGCTCCATAGCGACACGGACCTCCATCCCTTCTTCACGCTCAATGGAGCGGGCGTGGAACTGGGTGCGGTGGTGCTGGCGCCGGGCAAGGTGCTGCCCGGGCAGTCGAGGCCCAGCAACCGGCCGGGCGACTACCTGGAAGGCATCAATGCCAGCACGGCCCATTCCAGTCCCAGGGCGTTCCGCAGTTATGCGGACGAGAGCGGAAACGCCAACGATCGTGCGCTGGGCATCAGCCGCGAGGAGCTGTCGGGCCGCATGGAGCGGAGGGTGCTGGCGGAGGGGCGTCGGCTGCTGAAGGGATACGCCCAGGCCTGTGGCTACCTGCCCTGGGCGGCGCCCTTCGATCCCACGGCGCCTCCCCACGAGGCCGTGCCGGGCCTTGCCGAGGGGTTGATCCCGGTGGACGATGCGGCTGCCGGATCACCGAGTGCCACGGTGGACTGGAACTCGCCCTGTGCCTTCGGCGTCACCCCCCCGGTGCCGGCCTGGTTCACCGCCGAAGGGTGGCAGCGGCTGGTCTACTATGCCGCCGCTGCTCCCTGGCTGGAAGGCGGCAGCGGAACCTGTGGCGCCTGCCTGACCCTGAATGGCACCGGGGGCGTCCCCGCACTGCTGGTCGCGGCCGGCAGGGACCTCGTGGGGGTCCGTCCGTCTCCTGTGCTGTCCCACTATTTCGAGGGGGACAACGCCACGGCGGGGGATGGCAGCTTCGAATCGCGGCTGCCGTCCACCTCTTTCAACGACAAGGTGAAGATTGTGGATCTGCCATGAGATACAGAGCGAATCAGTCGGGTTTCACCCTGGTGGAGATGGCCGTGGTGCTCCTGGTGATGGGGCTCGTCATCGGCGGGCTCCTGGCCACGGCTCCCGCGGTGCTGGAGAACCAGCGTTATCGTGACGTCCGGCATGCGCTGGGGCTCATCGAAGAGGCGCTGGTCGGCTACGCGATGGCCAATGGCGGTGGCCTCCCGGCTGCAGACACCACGGGGGACGGTGTTTCGGACAGCGGGCAGGGCAGGGGTACGCTGCCCTGGAAGAGCCTGGGGCTGGATCCTGACCTGGGCCGCCGTGATCCCTGGGGCAACCCCTTCCTCTACCACGTCGATGCCAACTGGCGGGAAACCCCTCCGCCCTCGCCGCCGAACACGGTGACCGGGCTGCGGGTGGACGACCTGTCGGGAAGCCGGCTGACGCTGAACAACCCGGCGGCCCCGGTGGCCGTCGTGGGTTCCTTCGGCGCCAACGGGAGCGGCGATGGAGACAACGGCGACGGGGATGTCCGCTACACCAGCGACCAGTACGTGGACAACACCTTCGACGACGAACTGCGCTGGCTCTCGCGCTACGTGCTCCTCGGCAAGCTGGTGGAAGCGGGCGTCTGGCCCCAGTGACGGCTAGCCGGCAGCGCGGGTGACGATGCGCAGGTAGGCCCCTTCCAGGTTCTCCGCCCCGGTCTCTTCCAGGCACTCCCGTACCGTGCCGGTGAAGCGGAATCGGCGCTGGTGGAGTATGGCCAGGCGGTCGCATTGTGCCTCCACGTCGGGAAGCATGTGGGAGCTGTAGAACAGGGTGGTGCCCTGCTGGCGCAGCTGTTGCAGGACCTGTTTCACGCCGATGCGCGCCAGGGGATCGAGCCCGCTCATGGGTTCGTCCAGGATCAGCAGGGGCTTGTCACTGAGGAAGGCGGCCATGAGGCCGATCTTCTGCGTCATTCCCTTGGAGAGGGCGGTGACCGGCTTGCGTAGCTGGGCGGGATCGAAGAAGAGGCTGTCGCACATCTCTTCCACGCGTGAGCGGTTCCAGCTCGTCCCGTACAGTTTCAGGAAGGCGCGCAGGTAGCCCTCCGCGCTGATCCAGGCGGGCGGCGTGAAACGTTCCGGCAGGAAGGCGATCTGGCTGCGGCTGACCGGGTCGAGGCTGGAACGGCCGAACAGCCGGATCACGCCCTGGTCCAGCCTCAGGAAGTCGAGCATGAGGCGGATCAGGGTGCTCTTGCCGGCGCCGTTGCCTCCCACCAGCGCGAAGTACTCGCCGGCCTCCACGGCCAGGGAGAGATCGTGCAGGACCTGCTGGCGGCCGAAACGCTTGTGGACTCCCAGGATGTCGATGGCTCTCTCGGTCACGGTGCCTTCTCCTCCGCCTGCTGCTCCAGCCGCTGAATGAATTCCGCCAGGGTCCGTTCGTCTCTCTCCGAGGCGATGCGTCCCTCTTCCAGCGCACGCCTCGCCATGAAGAGCGCCATCTCCACCTCGTTCGCACTGCGCAGCAGGTAGAGCTTGAGAAACCTCGCCCAGTCCGGCGCGTCCGGGGGCGCCAAGCGGTAGAGATCCTCGGCCATGGCCAGGGGCAGCCTCTTCTCCTCCAGCCGGTGCCAGGCGAGGGAGGTGGCCATGGCGAGCCAGTACCACCGATGCTGCGGATCGACCCGGAACAGCGTCCGCACCAGCCGGTACATCTGCCGCGCCCTGGCGGGTTCCGGAACGCTGCCGTAGATCATGGCTGCGAGGAAGATGGGATAGACGCTGTGTGCCATGGAGGCCTCGGCCTGCCACAGCCACTGCTGCAGCCGCCCGTAGTCGAGGTCCAGGAGCCTCAGGTCGGCGGCGGCCTGGGTGTCGAAGCCCTGCAGCCAGAGCGTGATCAGGCGTCCACCCGCTTCACCGTCCCCCAGCCCGAAGAGAGGCGCGACGGGTATCCGGGGCGCGGGGGGCAGCCGGTCGAAGAGCAACCGGTTTTCCGGCCGGGTGTGGGCCAGCCAGACGTTGGCCCCCATGACCACCAGGAGAAGGGCGAGCAGCAGTCGGCTCTGTCGGAAACGGCTCACGTGGCCACTTCCCTCCGGCCGAAGTCGAATCCGCCCGCCAGCAGCAGGACGAGGAGAAAGAGGGTGGTCTGCAGTGCCTGCCAGCCGAGCAGGCTCCACGGCACGCCGTGCAGGATCATGTCCGCGGTGGCGTATTCGTGCAGCGAGGGGAAGAAGTGGACCATGGCCTGCATGACGTCGGAGAGGCTCTCGTTGAGCGTCTCGCTCTCCGTCCACTGGGCCTGGGCGAGGGCCGCGGCGTAGGCCACCATGCGCATGAAAAGGTAGAAGAGCAGCACGCTCATCACTCCGCTGCCCACGCCGGTGAGCACGCTGGCCACGAAGAGGGTGACCGCCGCCACCAGCCAGAGCTCCAGCATGAACGAGAGCATCCACTGCAGGGTGGATATCGCCTCCGCGCCCATGGCCCAGAGCAGGACCCCGGTGGGCACGGAGAGCACCGAAGCGACGATCAGCCAGGAAAGCAAGCGCTGTCGCAGCAGGACGAGGCGCGAAAGCGGCAGGGAAAGCAGTACCTGTTCGAATCGCTCGGTGCGCTCGCGCGCCAGCGAGCTCGTCCACCAGATCACCAGGAAGATCACCAGCAGGAGCCGTACCAACCAGCTGGCAAGGGAGAGCGCGGTTTCGGTGGATTCGGTGAGCGCCACCGTGGCGCCGAAGTGGCCCACCGACCAGGAGAGCAGCAGGATGGTTCCGACAGCGTTCCAGAAACCGCGCTGGCGGTACTCCCTCAGAAAGAAGCCGGTCAGCATGGCCGGCTCCGGCGAGGCGGTTCTTTCGGAACGGGAAGGGGAGCAGGTTTCATCGCGTCCAACAGGCATGCCCCGTCTTGTTGGCATTGAAGTTGCAC
>JALWGP010000282.1 GCA_027038775.1 Sedimenticola sp.
GCTGACCCCGGACACCGTTGCCGCGCGCACCTTCTACGGAGAGCTGTTGGGTTGGTCCTTCCGGGAGCGGGGGGAATACATCGAGATCTACAACGGCGATCGCCGGATCGGCGGCATGTTGCCGATCCGCCCCCGGCAACGGAAGCGGGTGGACGCGCAATGGCTGGCCGCGATGTCGGTATCGGATGTGGAGGCTGCCTCCACTCGGGTCACCCGCCTCGGCGGCCGCATCATCAACGGTCCCATGTCGCTGGGCGAACGGGGCATGGCACTACTCATCGCCGATCCCGAAGGGGGACAACTGCTGCTACTTCACTCTGCAGCGGGGGACCCGGAAGACAGGCAGCCCGGGTATGGGGACTGGCTCTGGAACGAGGCTTGGTCGCGCAACGCCGATGCCCTGGCGGGTTTCTACAAGCCTGTAGGGCGCTACGAGGCCACCGAGCGGGGAAAAGATTACGTCGTGCTCATCAACGAGGGACACTGGCGCGCTGGCATCCGCACCATAGAGGACCCGGTCTGGGCCGGCCGCTGGGTACCCGCGGTACGGGTGTCCGACCCGAATGCGCTGTTAGAGAAGGTGGAAGCACTGGGAGGCGTGGTCTGGGTACGCCCGGGAGAGAAAGCCAATGGCAAAGGCACCGCACTCATCTCCGACAACAACGGTGCGCTGCTGATCCTGCAAAAATGGGATTTTGCCAACCAGGAAGAGGAGAAGTGATGTGAAACGGAGTCAAAACGCCCTCCTGTTCTCCCTTCTCATTGGTGCCGGGCTGCTCGTGGCAGGCTGCTCCACCGATGGCGGCAGTTATTCGGTCTACGGTGGCTATGGCTACGGCTATCCCTATTACGGCCCGGGTTGGGGCTATTATCCCTGCTGCTGGGACGATGACCGCCCCTATCATCGGCCTGGAACGCCCCCCAGTGACGGGGGAGGACGTGTTCCCTCGCAACCGGGCCGTCCGGGCAAACCCATGCAGCCGAACCTCCCGGGGTCGCCGGCTCATCCGGTGCGGCCACCCTCCTCCGGGCCGGCCATCCAGCCCACCCGGCCTTCCGTGAAGCCTGTCCGGCCTTCCGTGAAGCCTGTCCGGCCGCCAGCCAATATCGGCCGACCCCGTCCCACGAGGCCAGCGATCCAGCCCATGCGTGCGCCCAGGGCGCGCGCCCGCTGATGGGTCAGCGACGCTCGCCGCCTGCACGCAGGAAATCGAATTGTCAGATGCGCAGACTGCCGTCATCGTGACCATCTCCAGAGCGCCGGCGGTTGCCATTGCAATACCAGTGCGGTAACCGGCACACCAGTGTTACGCCGGCGCGTGCCCTGCCCCGCTGATCCCGGATCCCCTCTGCCCGGGCCACCGGAAATTCCGGCAGAAAAAACCATCCGGCGCGGAAAGGCCATGCCCGGTTTCTTCCGCGCCGGGCAATCGGGGAAGATACACGCTTGTGCTATATTTGCCGGGTTCCACAACCCAAAACAAGGACAGAGCATGTACATTTCCATCGGCGGTTTTCCCGAGCAGGTGACGGAAACGGAGATCCGCGAAGCGCTGGAGCGTTTCGGCGCCAGGGTGAGTTCAGTGACCCTGGAACCGGGCAGTGGTGACTACACCCTGGCCCTGGTGGACGTGGATACCGACGAGTCCGGCGCCAAAGCACTGGCCGAGCGCATCAATGGCCATGTCTGGAAAGGAAAACGCTTGCGTTCGCGGGTCTTCCTGTTCCAGGGAAACTGACCCGGGCCGCTGGAAATGGAAATTCAACTCCAAAACCTGGAGGTGATCATCGTCGCCGTCCTGGTGCTGTGGCTGGGACAGGGGATCAACCATCGTCTCTCCTTCCTGGAACGGCACAACATCCCCCTCGCCGTCACCGGGGGTATCCTCTGCAGCTTGCTGGTGGCCCTGCTGGCGGGCTACGCGGACATCCACGTCCGCTTCGACATGCAGTTGCGGGATCTCTTCCTGCTCTTCTTCTTCAGCACCATCGGCCTGGGGGCCAAGTTCAACACCCTGGTGGAAGGCGGCAAGACCCTGGCCCTGCTCACCGGCGTGGCCCTGGTGCTGCTGGTATTCCAGAACACGGCCGGCGTGGGGCTGGCGCTGGTCAGCGGCAACCACCCCGGCTATGGCCTTCTGGGCGGCAGCATCTCTTTCGCCGGCGGCCATGGAACCGCCATCGCCTGGGGCAACGAGGCGGCCAAAGCGGGATTGGAGGGCGCCCGGGAATTCGGCATCGCCTGCGCCACTTTCGGACTGATCGCAGGCGGCATCATCGGTGGGCCCATTGGTGGCTGGCTCATCGAAAAATACAACCTGAAGCCGAAAACCGCCGAAAGCACCACAGCGGCCAACAGTGGAGCGAAACCCTGCCGTGAGATCCGGATCGAGGATACGCTGGGAACCCTGCTGGTACTCTCCCTCTGCGTCACCGCCGGGGAGGAGGTGAACCGTTATCTCTCCATGAAAGGACTGGCCCTTCCCGGTTTTCTCACCGCCATGATGGTGGGGATCGTCATCACCAACCTGGCCGACTGGCTGGGCAAGCCGCTCAACAAGCCGGCCATCGATCGCGCCAACGAACTCAGCCTGCAGCTGTTCCTGGCCATGAGCCTGATGAGCATGGACCTGCTCTCCCTGGCCGCCTCCGCCGGTGCCATCTTTGCCGTGGTGATGGCCCAGATGCTGGTCATCACCCTGGTGGCGGTCTACCTGGTGTTCCGGATCACCGGGCGCGACTACGACTCGGCGGTGATGGCCGCCGGCTTCACCGGGCTGGGGCTGGGCGCCACTCCCGTGGCCATCGCCAACATGACGGCGGTGACCCGACGCTATGGTCCTTCCCCCAAGGCTTTCCTGGTGATCCCGCTTATCGGCGCTTTCTTCATCGACCTGCTCAATGCCCTGGTCATCAAGTTCTTCCTGGCCACCTCCTTTTTCCAGGGTGGTTGAGAGAGCTGGGCCGGCTGACGATGCAATCCATGGCCGGCAGCGCACACACGAAGGGGTGCGGCTGGCGGAACTGGAACGGAGCGATTCCACCTTCCTGGGTGGCCATGGTGCTGCTGGAGTCCTGGCGCAACCGGCGGCGGCCGCCGCCTCCCGGACCCAACCGGCCGTATAAAGGTAGATCGGGCTTCAGCCCGACAAGCTGGATGCGGTCCCACCGCTTTCTCGGGGCCGGCAGGGGGTTCTTTCCGGCAGGGACGCCGTGAATACATCCATGTAGGCTTTGCGGCAGCGTCCCTGCTGCCGAAACCCTGCCAGAAAGAACCCCCTGCCGGCCTACAAACAGCTTGTCGGACTTCAGCACGACCTACATGATCAAGGCGTCCGGTTGGCAATTCCCTCAACGAGAGAAGGGCTGTCCATACATGGCCCAGATGGCGTAGCCCTCGTCGGAGAAGGCCCAGTCCAGCCGCACCGGCAGGCGGAAGGTCATCACCCGGAAGCTGAGCCCCAGGTCCCATTTCAGATCCTTGAAATAGAGATCGCTGTCGTAACTCCGGCCAACCCGACCGGCTTCGACGAAGCCCACCACCTGCCACCAGTCGATCTCCAGGTACTTGAGAACCGGCAGTTCATCCAGCCCGTTCACCCGGGGCATCATGCGCAGCTCGGCGCCGTAGTAGACCGCCGACTTGTCGTGAAAACGCCCCAGCGGATAGCCGCGCAGGCGGTCGTAGCCCCCCAGCCGGGAGCCAAAGGAGGGAGGCGGCCGGTTGCTCACCCGCCCGTCCTGCTCCACCTTCCAGGTGGGGGTGTGGGAGGTCCAGAAGTCCAGCGCCAGGACCTGCTGGCGAAACCAGTCCGAGGTGCCCAAATCGAAATACCAGGAGGCGTCCAGCTCGATGTTGGTCCAGCTGTTGCTGCTGTCGAACCAGCCGAAATCCCGGGTCAGGGTGATCTTCTGACGGTTGCCGTAGGTGGGGTTCTCCAGGAAATCGGTATTGTCATAGTCCAGCCACAGCTCCAGCCCGTTGGTCTTGGCCAGCCTCAACTCCTTCTGGCCGGGCTCCTTGAGATCCCGGTAGCGGTAGAAATAACGTGCCCCCAGCACCGTCTTGCCGGTGGTGAAGGGGTTCCATCCACGACCGCCCTGGGGCGGGGAGATCAGCATGCCGCGTCGTGTACGGTAGATGGTGAGCGGTTCATCCTTGCGCCCGGCGCCAATGGGCAACACATAACGCATGGTGAACTCCAGGTGACGGTCGTTGCTCACCCCGGAGAGGTAATCATCCTTGTCCGAATCGTTGGAACCCGGGCTGTCGGGCCGGGAACGGTCCGGAGAATCGTAGAAGCGCTCGTCGGTGAAGTGGCTGAACTGCCCATAGAGCTCGAAGAAGGCGCGGGGAAAGGATGCCAGGCGAAAGTTGCGCGCAATGCCGGCCACCAGCCAGGAGTCGTTGTCGGTGACGAAGCCGGTGAGTCCCAGCCCCGCCTGAGGCTGAATGACGCCGGAAACGAAAGCGCCCAACCCCACACCTGTGCCCAGGGAGTCGGTGGAGAAAGCATAGGGAATGACGCCCCGGCGTTTCTCGCCAAAGACTTCCTTTTCGTCCAGGGTGATGGAGTTGGCCTGCGCCAGGGTGGTCGCGCACAGCAACGCAAACCCCAACAGGAGGCGTACCGGTGGGAATCTGTTCATTATCTATTCTCCCTGTTTGTCCCGGGCGCCGCTGTCGTTTCTGCCGCCCCCCTTGCGCATGGGCTTGCCCTTGGCAGCCCGCTTCTTGCGCGCCTCCTTGGGATCGGCGATGAGGGGCCGGTAGATCTCCACCCGGTCGCCGGGGTAGAGCACCGCGTCCAGCCTGGCCGCCTTGCCGAAGACGCCCACCTTGTTCTTCGACAGGTCGATCTCGGGGTGCAACTCGAGGATACCGGAGCGCTCGATGGCCTCCTGCACCGTCATGCCGGGCTCGCCCTCCACCACGCGCACGATCTGCTCGTCGGGCAGCGCATAGGCCACTTCCACCTGGATCATGATTGCTCCTCCCGCGCCAGCTCGGCGGCGCGCTTGCAGAATGCGTCCACCAGCGAGTTGGCGATCTGGCCAAAGACCACGCCGAAGGCCTTGTCCATGAGGCCGCTGGAGAACTCGAACTCCAGCTGCAGCGACACCTTGCAGGCATCCTCGCGCAGCTCGGTGAACTCCCAGGCTCCCTCCAGCTTGCGGAAGGGGCCCTCCTTGAGGCTGATCTCCATGCGGTGATGGGGATAGAGCCGGTTGCAGGTGGCGAAGGCGCGGGTGACCCCCGCCTTGGAGACCACGATCTCGCCGCACAGCTTCTCCTCGTCGCGCGAGAGCAGGCTGGCGTCCTTGCACCAGGGCAGGAACTCGGGGTAGGACTCCACGTCGCAGACGATGTCGTAGAGCATGCGCGCCGGATGGGGCACCAGCGCCGACTTCTCCACCACCGCCATCAGGCGCGGCCCACTTCGCGGTCCAGCTCGCCGCTGCGCAGCTTCTCCAGGTAGCTGCCCAGCTTGCGCTTGACGCGACCGCTCAGCGCGTAGAGGGCGAACATGTTGGGGAAGGCCATGGAGAGCAGCAGCAGGTCGCTGAAGTCGAGCACCGCCGAGGCGCTGCCGATGGAACCGGCCACGATCACCAGCACGAAGAGGATGCGGTAGATCATGGAGAAGCGCTCGCCGAAGAGGTAGGTCCAGCACCGCTCCCCGTAGTAGGACCAGGAGATCATGGTGCTGTAGGCAAAGAGCACCACCGAGATGGAGAGGACCACCGGGAACCAGGAGATCTGGCTGCCGAAGGCCTTGGCGGTGAGCGCGGCACCCTGGTTGGCGGCGATGAGCTCGGCGTACTGGCCGTTCTGGTCGTAAACGCCGGTGATGATGATCACCAGCGCCGTCATGGTGCAGATCACCACGGTGTCGATGAAGGGCTCCATCAGCGCCACGATGCCCTGGCGCACCGGGTAGGGGGTACGCGCCGTGGAGTGGGCGATGGCGGCGGAACCGATGCCCGCCTCGCTGGAGAAGGCGGCGCGCTTGAAGCCCTGCACCATGATGCCGACGAAACCGCCGATGCCGGCCTCCATGCTGAAGGCGCTGGAGACGATGAGGGCGAACACCTCGGGCACCCGCTCGGCGTTGGCAAGCAGGATCCAGCCCGCCGCCAGCAGGTAAATGGCCACCATGGTGGGCACCACCGCCTCGGCCACGTGGGCGATGCGGCGGATGCCGCCGATGATCACCACTCCCACGAGGAAGGCCATCACCAGGCCGTAGATCCAGGGCTCCTGGGCGAAGAGCGTGATCTCCTGCTTCACCGCCGAGAGCGACTGGCTCACCTGGAAGGCGTTGCCGCCGCCCAGCGAGGCGCCGATGGTGAGAATGGAGAAGAGCACCGCCAGCACCTTGCCGACCCCCTTCCAGCCCAGCTCGGAGAAGCCGCGCGAGAGGTACTCCATGGCCCCGCCCATGACGTGGCCGTCGGGACGGATCTCGCGGTACATCTGGGCCAGGGAAGCCTCGGTGAACTTGGTGGTCATGCCCAGCAGGCCGGCGACGATCATCCAGAAGGTGGCGCCGGGCCCGCCGATGCCCACGGCGATGGCCACCCCGGCGATGTTGCCCAGCCCCACGGTGGCGGAGAGCGCCGTGGTGAGCGCCTGGAAGGGAGTCACCTCCCCCACGTCGTCGGGCCGGCTGTAGCGCCCGCGCAGGATGGCGATGGAATGTCCCAGCAGCCGGAAGTTGATGAAGCCCATCTTCACCGTGAGGTAGACGGCCCCGGTCACCAGCCAGGCGACGATGAAGGGGAACTGCCCCTCGCCCGGCCAGACGTCGAAGAAGAGAAAACCGGCCAGGAAACCGTTGACCTGCCCCAGCCATTCGTTGAGCACGCCGGCCGCGGCCTCCTCCTGTCCCGCCAGAACAGGGCTGCTGGCGAGAAGGAGGCCGGCAAGGCCCGCGCAGAGTCCACTCGACACTTTTCCTTTCATCAATCCTGTTCTCAAGCGCTTTCGGCAAAGGGTACAATTATACCCATGGCCAAAAAGAGCAAAAAGAAGGGCACGCCAGGCAGCACCATCGCCATCAACAAGACCGCGAAGCACGACTACTTCATCGAGCAGCGTTTCGAGGCGGGCATTGCGCTGGAAGGCTGGGAAGTGAAGAGTCTGCGGGAAAACCGGGTCAACCTCAAGGAGGCCTACATCCTGGTGAAGGACGACGAGCTCTGGCTCTTCGGCGCCCACATCACCCCCCTGCCCACGGCCTCCACCCACGTGCACCCCGATCCGCTGCGCACCCGCAAGCTGCTCATGCACCGGCGGGAGATCGACATGCTGCGAGGCATGGTGGAACGCAAGGGCTATACCCTGGTGCCCGTGGCCATGTACTGGAAGAAGGGGCGCGCCAAGGTGGAGATCGGCCTGGCCAAGGGCAAAAAGCTCCACGACAAGCGGGCCGCGGCCAAGGACCGCGACTGGCAGCGCGAGAAGGCGCGGCTCATGAAGCGGGGGTGATTCCCGTCAACCCTTTCCCGCGGCCGGTGCTCCATAATAGATTGATGAAGGCGAACAGAGATCGAACCAGGACCACCCAATGAACCAGCAACTCATCGAAGTGGACGGCGAACGGATCACCGTCCAGGAACTCATCGACCGTTACCACCACGCGCTGGACGCGGAGAAGCGGCTGAAGAAGGAGGCGCGCAAGGCGCTCCGCCGGCGCCGCCAGGAGCAGGCCCTCAAACCCTACCAGGCGGAGCTGATCCGCATGCAGAACTACCTGGAAGACACCGGCAAACGCATGATCATTCTCTTCGAGGGGCGCGACGCCTCCGGCAAGGGCGGCACCATCCGCCGGGTCACCCGCTACATGAACGAGAAGCACTACCGCGTGGTGGCGCTGGGCAAGCCCACCAACGAGCAGCGCAGCCAGTGGTTCTTCCAGCGCTACGTCACCCAGTTCCCCCGCGGCGGCGAGGTGGTGCTCTTCGACCGCAGCTGGTACAACCGCGCCATGGTGGAACCCATCTTCGGTTTCTGTACGCCGGAGGAGTACAAGAACTTCATGCGCGGCGTGAGCGGCTTCGAGAAGGACCTGGTGCGCCAGGGCACCATCCTGGTGAAGCTCTACTTCAGCGTCACCAAGGAGGAGCAGGCGCGCCGGTTCGAGCGGCGCAAGACCGACCCCCTGCGCCAGTGGAAACTGAGCGAGGTGGACCTGCAGGCCCAGGAGCGCTGGGACGACTTCACCACCCAGAAGTACGAGATGCTGAAGAAAACCCATACCACCCACGCCCCCTGGACGGTGATCCGCTCCAACGACAAACACCTGGCGCGCCTCAACGCCATGAAGGTGATCCTCAACGCGGTGCCCTACGACCGCAGCGAGAGCGACCTGGACTTCGTGCCGGACCCCGACGTCGTCCTCTCCGGCGCCCGCGAGGTGGAGCTGATGGAGGCCGAGCGGCTGCGCAGCGGCAAGTTCACGGCATGAGGCTGGTGCTTGCTTCCACCTCTCCCTTCCGGCAGGCGCTGTTGGAGAAACTGGGGCTCCCCTTCGACACCGCCACACCCGACGTGGACGAGCGCCGCCGCGAGGGGGAGTCACCCGTGGCCCTGGTGAAGCGCCTGGCCGAATCCAAGGCACGGGCGGTGGCGGGGCGGTTCCCGGATGCCCTCATCATCGGTTCGGACCAGGTGGCCTGCCTGGGGGAGGAGATCCTGGGCAAGCCGGGCAGCGAGGAGAAGGCGGTGGCCCAGCTCATGGCCATGAACGGCCAGCGCGTCACCTTTCATACCGGGCTCTGCCTGCTCAATCATGCCACGGAGAGGACGCAGGTGATCTGCGAGGATTTCCACGTCCACTTCCGGGACCTCACCGAGGCGCAGATCCGCCGCTACGTGGAGAAGGAGCAGCCCCTCCACTGCGCCGGCAGCTTCAAGTCGGAGGGATACGGCATCACCCTGTTCCGCAGGCTCGAAGGCGACGACCCCAATGCCCTCGTCGGCCTGCCGTTGATCCGGCTGGTGGAGATGCTGGGGAAGGAGGGGGTGGAGCTGCCCTGACGGGTTCGCGGCGGAGGCGCCGCTCCTACGCCGGGACCCGTGGCCAACCCGTAGGAGGCCCGCCCCCGGGCCGAATTT
>JALWGP010000283.1 GCA_027038775.1 Sedimenticola sp.
CCCGGATCCAGCCCTGCGCCCGCCGCCGCCACAACCGGGGGCGCAGGGCCTCGAAAGCCTGCAGGGCCCGCTCCTGCAGCCGTTCCAGGCGCCCGGCCAGCTCCGGGAAGAGCCCCAGTTCGCGAATCTGCCGGAAGTTCTGCTCCATGGGGAACCAGACCTTCTCCGGCCTGCCCCACTCCGCCTCCTCCGGCGCGGGAGGCAGGGCGGCATGAAAAGCCGCCACCCTTTCGGCCAGCGCATCGATGTGGCCGTCGCCTAGAGGAAGCCGGTCGAAGAGGCACGACTGGTCGAAACGGCGCATCTTCACCGCGTACTCCACCGCCTCACCCTCCCCTTCCACGTGGAAACCGCGCTCGTCCCGCACGATCTGCACCCGCGCCAGGTAGAGCCCCGGCGCCATGCGGCTGTTGAGGCGCAGCTCCTCGTCGCAGTAGAAGCGGCGCTTCTCCAGGGTGGAGAAATCGAGGAAGCCCAAATCCACCGGTTTCTTCACCTTGTAGACGAAACCCTCCACCAGGAAGAGGTGAGAGATGTGCGTCTCCAGGTGCTCCACCGAGGTCACCGGGAAGGGCCAGGCGTCGGGACGCAACAGGGCATCGACCAGTTCATCCATCGGCCTCCCTCCCCGGCGAGGCCAGTGCCATATGCCACGACCAGTGTGGCATTTCCCACAACCCCTCCTCTCCGTAACCGCGCCGGAAAATCGCAATACATTGATTTGTCGATATTTTCAAAATGGGCATAAGAATTGCCTTATATGCCGGGATTTCAACTCCAACTCCAACCAGAGAGAGCAGACAATGAAAAGAAAACCGCTGGCACCCCTCGTCCTCTTCAGCACCTTCTGCACCCTGGGCGTGGCCGCCGAGGAGGCGGAAGAGATGGCCCCCCTCGTGGTGGAAGGCAGCAGGATCGCCGACGTGAGCGGCACCCAGGTGAAGTCGGCCGACCTGGCCGAGGCGCTGTTCAAGAACATGGCGAACGTCTCCCTGGTGCGTCGCAGCGGTATCGCCAACGACATCATCCTCCGTGGCCAGAAAAAGGACAACATCAACATTCTCGTCGACGGCGCCAAGATCTACGGCGCCTGCCCCAACCGCATGGATCCGCCCACCTCCCACATCCTCACCAACAACGTGGAAGCGGTGGAGGTGACCGAAGGTCCCTACGACGTCGAGAACTTCGGCACCCTCAGCGGCGCCGTGAAGATCACCACCCGGGAACCCGAGGCCGGCATGCACGGCAATTTCAGCATCAACGTGGGCAGCTGGAACTACTGGAAGGCGGCGGCCACGCTCAGTGGCGGCAGCGACCGGATCAAGGCGCTGGTGAGCCTCTCCCACGAGGAGAGCGATCAATACGAGGATGGCGACGGCAACGACTTCGTAGAGCAGATGAAGGCCAACAACGTCTCGCCCATGACCCGGTACAAGACCGAATACGAGGATCTCAAGGCCTATGAGAAGGAGACCTTCATGGGCAAGGTGATCTTCGACATCACCGAGAACCAGCAGCTGAAACTGAGCTACACCGCCAACCGCAGCGACGATGTGCTCTATCCTTCCAGCAAGATGGACGCCCTCTACGACGACTCCGACATCTGGACGGCGGATTACATCATCCGCGATCTGGGTCGCTGGTCCAGCGCGCTGGAGCTGAGCTTCTACAATTCCAAGGTGGAGCACCCCATGTCCACCTACTACCGCAACTCCTCCGGCCCCAACTCGGCCAACGAGAAGATCAGTTACCTGGAGAGCCGCATCCAGGGCTTCCGCGTGAAAAACACCATGGAGATCGACGCGGCCAGCGAGGTGCGCTACGGCATCGACACCAGCCGCCGCAACTGGGACGGCACCTACGAAGGATTCGGCACCAACGCCGGCATCACCGGCATCAAGAGCATCGACGACGTGGATACCGACAACCTCGGTATCTTCGTCGAGTACGAGCGTGACTTCGACAACTTCAACCTCAGGCTGGGCGGCCGCTACGACGACACCCGCATCGAACCCAACACCGGCACCCTGCCCGACAACGACTACAACAGTTTCAGCGCCTTCGCCTTCGGCACCTGGGGCCTGAACGAGACCACCCGCCTGTTCGGCGGCGTGGGCCGCTCCCACCGCGTGCCCGACGCACGGGAACTCTACTTCCGCAGCGCCATGGGCGGCGGCATGGTGGTCGGCAATCCCGATCTCGACCAGACCCGCAACACCGAGATCGATCTCGGCGTGGAGACCGAGGCCGACAACCTCTACCTCAAGGCCAAGGTCTTCTACAGCTGGCTGGGCGACTTCATCTTCTACAACGACAGCAAGATGATGTACAAGTTCGAGAACAGGGACGCCACCCTCTGGGGCTTCTCGCTGAACGGTTCCTGGAACTTCACCGACGCCCTCTGGCTCGACTTCGGCCTGGCCTACCAGCGTGGCGAGAAGAAGGATCCCCTCACCGGGCAGACTGACACCGACATGCCCGAGATCCCGCCCCTGAAGGGCAACCTGGCGCTGAACTGGCAGTACACCCCCGCCGGCCTGGCCCGCGCCGAGTTCATCGCCTCCGACGCCTGGACCCGCTACGACGAGGACAACGGGGAGCAGCGGCTGAGCGGCTGGGGCATCCTCAACCTCAACGTGCGCCACCAGGTCACCGAGCGGATCCTGCTCACCGGCGGCATCGACAACGTCTTCGACAAGACCTACGCGGTGAGCAACACCTACAAGGACCTGACCCTGCTCACCACCGGTGGCGGCGACGTGATGCTGCTCAACGAGCCGGGGCGCTACTTCTACCTCAACGCCTCCTACGCTTTCTGAACGCCTCCCAAGGCAGCGAGACGCCCGGGCCACGGCCCGGGTTTTTGTTTCTACAGCGAGGCGCCTTTCCCGCGCTGGAGG
>JALWGP010000284.1 GCA_027038775.1 Sedimenticola sp.
GGGCATCCGTGCCGTGCCCATCGTCGAGGCCATGCTGGCCATCGTGCTCATGGACCACGCCCTGCGCCACCGCGCGCAGAACGCCGACGTGGTTCCGCCCACGCCCATCATTCCCGCCCACCCGTAGGAGAGCCCGCCCCCGGGCCGAACTCCCATCCATTCGCGGCAGGGGCGCCGCTCCTGCGGGAAACACGGCAGGGCGGCCCTTCCGTAGGAGGCCCGCCCCCGGGCCGAACTCAAGATGTTCGCGGCGGGGGCGCCGCTCCTACAGGAGCCGGGCCAGGAGAAGGCCGTCGGCGGGGGTGAGCGGGTGACCCTGGACGGTAACGTAGACCTTCGATTTTCCCGCCAACGCCGGCACCCGGTTCATGTCCTGGCTGAAGGGAGGCACCAGCAGGTCGCCGGCGATGAAGTAGCCGCCGCTGCGCACCACCGAGACATACTCGATCTCCGGGTGCGGTTGCAGGTTGAGCCAGTGGAGCAGGGTGCCCGGCACCGGCGGCACCAGGTCGAAGAGAATGCCGCGGGAAGCCTCCAGGGTTCGATAGAGGCCGCTCCCGATCTCGTTGCGCACGATCCACTCCTTGAACCAGCCAAAGGGACCCTCGTTGTCCACCGCGTCCAGTGCCTTCACCGCCCTGTCGGTGCCGAGATGCGGCGCGGCGATGGTGATCAGGCGCGTGACATTGCCCTTGCCGTAACGCACCAGCACCAGGCGGGCCACCACGCCGCCCGCCGAGTGGCCCACCAGGATGATCTTTTCCCCGGGATGCTTCTGCCGGATGCGCTCGACGGCGGCTTCGAGCCAGGCGGCCTGCAGCGGGGCGGGCGCCAGGGAGGGGAGGTCGACGGTATAGAAGCGCTTTTCCGCCCTGGTGGCGGGAGAGAGGGGCTGCTCCACCAGGCCGGCCGGGGAGAAGGCGAAGTTGCCGGCCTGTCGCCAGCCCGCGCCGCGCAGGGCGGCGTTGACGCCGCTCCACTCCCAGGTGGCCGAGTTGCTCAGGTAGCCATGGACGAGCAGCGCCACCTCGGCCTGGGCGCGCAGGGGCAGCAGCAGGAGCAGCAGTACCAGCAGCAGGGTTCTCTTCATGGTCGTGTTCCCGGAAAGGATTCAATATCAGAAAAATAGAATATTCCGATATATGGTGCAAGAGGATCCCGAGGGGGGCGGGACGGGGAACCGGCCGGGATCCGGCGGGCGCTTCAGTCCAAGTACCTCGACTGCCACTCCAGGTATTTCCGGTAGACGTGCTTGCAGTAGCTTTCACGGTCTTCGAAATCTTTTGGATCAAAGGCGTCGTAGCGGTAGTAGTTGACCCGGTTGTTGCGGCTGAGCATGAAGGCGAGGATCCTGCGCGGTAGCGGTTCGTCGCCCCAGTGGAAGTCATCCTGGGATTCGTAGTGGAGGTAGATCGGCAGGATGGGGACGCCGGTCTGCAGCGAGAGTTCGAAGACACCGTAGCGGAAGTGGTCGTGCAACCGCTTGCCCTGGATGCCGCCCTCGGGATAGACCGCCACGTTGAGCCCCTGCTCCAGCGCCCGGCGCAGCGCCTCGCTCGCCTCCCGCCGCGAGTCGCGGGACTCCCGCTTCACGAAGAGGGTGCCGGCGGCCGCGGCGATGCGCCCCACCACCGGCCAGGATTTCACCTCGATCTTGGCCAGGCTGCTCACCGGGAAGAGCGCCGGGATGCCGATGTCCTCGAAGGCGGAGGGGTGGTTGGCGACGAGGATGTAGTGTCCGGGCACGGGACGGCGGTTCTTCTGGTGCAGGCGCAGGTCCACGCCGAGCGCATCCACCCAGGCGCGGCACCAGGCGCGGAAGAGAAAGCGGTACCAGGGGCGCCCGCCCGGCCGCTTGGGCAGGAAGGAAAGGGGATAGAGCAGCCCCGTGAGGAGAAGCAGTTCCGCCCAGCCGGCCAGCATCCAGAGCCAGCGCAGCAGGGCGCGGATCACGCGGGGGACTCCAGCAGCCGTTTCAGCCTGGCGGGGGGCTGGGCGCCGATGAGCACCTCGCGCACCTCTCCGGCGGCCACCACCAGGATGGTGGGGGTGGCGCGGATGCCGATTTTCTGCGCCGTCTCCAGGTCGCGGCTCACGTCGAACTTGAAGACCTGGCCGGTCTCGCGTGCCAGCGCTTCCATCACCGGCGTCATGGAGCGGCAGGGGCCGCAGTTGGGGCTATAGCAGTAGACCAGCATGGGGCCGGCGCCCTCCAGCTGCGGGATCTGCTCGCGCAGCAGTTCCACGGACCTGCCCACGGCGGCATTCGCCGCGTACCTCAGGTAGAGGATCCAGCCCAGTACCGCGGCCACGAAGGCGATGGTGAGCATGCCGGTCATGTCCATGGCGGTTCTTCCCTGTTTCCCGTTCAGCGGGCCTTCACGTGCCGGACTCCTGCTTTGTCCAGCGGTCATTGAGCAGTTCGATGGGATAGCCGTCGGGATCCTCGATGAAGGCGATGACCGTGGTGCCTGCGTTCATCGGGCCGGCTTCGCGCAGGATCTTCGCGCCTTTCTGCCGCGCGGCCTCGGTGGCCGCGTAGACGTCGTCCACGCCGATGGCAATGTGGCCGAAGCCCGTGCCCAGCTCGTATTCGTGGACGCCCCAGTTGTAGGTGAGCTCCAGCACCGCGCCCTCGGACTCGTCGCCGTAGCCGAGGAAGGCGAGGGTGAACTTCCCCGCCGGGTACTCCTTCTGGCGCAGCAGCCTCATGCCCAGCACCTGGGTGTAGAAGTCGATGGATCGTTGCAGGTCTCCCACCCGCAGCATGGTGTGCAGAATGCGCATGGTGCAGTTCCTCCCGATGTTCTGAGCATAGAAGCCCCGTCCCCTCCTGGCAACTGCATCCGGGAGGTCAGGGGGATAGCCGCCGCGCCTCCTCCTCGTCCAGGAGC
>JALWGP010000285.1 GCA_027038775.1 Sedimenticola sp.
TCGGCCCGCTCGACGAAGGCGCCGCCCGTCAGTTCACGGAGCACCTTGCGGTCGATGGAGGGCTGGAAGCTGAAGTCGAACTGCTCGAGGGTCTTGATCCAGGGCAGCCGCGCCTGCTTGAGCCGACTCTCCAGGCCCTTCTGGTGGCGACCGTTCCACTCGGTGGCCAGGACCTCGGCCAGGAAGCTGCGATAGTCCAGCTCCCGCTTGGCGGCCTGTTCGCACAGGGCGTCGAGGTTGTCCGGCAGGTACTCCATCTTGAGCTTCTGCATCAGGCCGTTCAGTTCCATGACGCCGCCTCCTCGTAGGCCGTCAATCTACGGGTCTGGACGCCGAGATCCCGCCACAGGCGGCGTGGTGATCGGGCACCACCTGCCAGCCCTCGGCGGCCGGTCGCAGGCGGTGCTCGGCCACCAAGATGCCCTGGGCGTCGAACACCTTCAGGCCGCCATCGGGGAACGCTGGATCGCCACGCGCTCACCGCACAAGTGCGCCGGGACGCCGTAACGATTGCCGTCCACGTCGATGAAGGCATCCAGGGCCACCTGGCGGCTCTCGCGGTAGTCGGTCGAGAAGCGCACCGGCGGCAGGGGTTGCAGTGTGAGCCTCTCCTCGGCAAAGCGGTCGGCGACACGGACCTTGAGGGTGCCATGAATGCGCGGGCCGGCCACTTCCACCAGCCACTGCTCGAGCTGCTGGTTGAGGTGCGCCAGGCTCTCGAAGGCCCGCATCAGGCTCTCGTAGGTGTGCTCGGCGTCCTCGCAGGGCGCGACCCACACATGGAAGTGCCGGGAGTGGCCCAGCAGGTTGACGGCAAAGTGCACCCGGCACCGGTTACCGGCCACCACGGTGTCGATCTGGCCCCAGTCCGACTGCAGCCCCCAGTCCGACTGCAGCTCTTGCCCGGCGGGGTCTCGAAGCGCACTGCGCCCTTCGCCTTGCGCAGCACCCGCTTGGGGCGGATGTAGTCGCGCAGGATGCTGCGCCCACCGCGGTAGCCCTGGGCGCGGATCTCGGCATAGATCACCTCTGCGTTCCAGACGCCCTCGGACAACAGCTGGTCGATCAGGGGCTTGTAGGGATCGAGCTTGCTCGGTCGAACACCGGGCCGCCGCCGAGCGGGTGATTCGCCGTGCTCTGCAGTGGCGAAGGGACGGCCTCTATGCCGTGGATCCCCGCTGGGCCAAGCGGGTGACCATTGGACCGCCGCCACCAGGCTGTCGTCCGGCACCTCGGGCGCCTCGCCGCCCTGCTCCAGCAGGTGGAGATGGCCCGACCCCAACGCCGCCAGCCGTCCGCTCCACTGTTCGATCTCATCCACCAGCAGCCCCTGCAGGCAGCCGCCCAGCACCGCCTCTTCCGCTTGCCGCCAGCGCGGCTCCACCTCGATGTTCTCCAGCAGCCTGGGGCGTCCTGCTCCAGCCAGCGGGAGAACCTCGTATCGCCCTCGCCCATGGCCGACTCCAGCTCCATGCGCAGTGGGTGGAGATGCCCCGCTGGTATTGGTGGAGACTCCGGGCCGGGTTTCCTTTTGGCGTGAATCACGTAAAATGGCCGCCCGTAATTGCAGTAGCAATGGAAAAAGTGGGGCAACTTTGGGGGCAACCTGCTTTCTGGAAAACAGAAATTCCATGAAGAAACAAACGGATAGGCGGCATGTTTTGTTGTCTGCCTCCCGCCAGGTCCCGCCCGCAAAGGGTTTCTATTTTTCTGGCGCCGAATCAAATCAGGTGTACAACGGGCCAAAGGCCCGTTCGATGAAGTGACTGTTTCAGGAGAGGTGCCGGAGCTGGCCGAACGGGCCTGACTCGAAATCAGGTGTACCCTCGCGGGTACCGTGGGTTCGAATCCCACCCTCTCCGCCATTTTCGATTCCCGGTACCGGCAACTCTGCCGTCCTCTTTTCCCCATGAAACTGCACCTGCCCCCCGGCCTCGATCTGGACCGATTTCTCGACGAATACTGGCAGCAGCGCCCCCTGCTCATGCGCGGCGCGCTGCGCGACTACGATTTTCCCCTCTTCCCCGAAGAGCTGGCGGGGCTGGCCTGCGAGGGGGAGATCGAATCCCGGCTGGTGCTCGATCATGGGGACAACCGGTGGGAACTGCACCACGGCCCCTTCGACGAGGAGACCTTCCTGCGGCTGCCCGAGGAGAACTGGACCCTGCTGGTGCAGGACGTGGACAAGTTCCTGCCCGAAGTGGCCCGGTTGCTGGAGCCCTTTCGCTTCATTCCCGCCTGGCGTTTCGACGACGTGATGATCAGCTACGCCGCGCCCGGCGGTTCCGTGGGTCCGCACATCGACACCTACGACGTCTTCCTGGTGCAGGGCACGGGCCGGCGTCGCTGGCAGATCCAGCGGCACCCGAGGTCCAAGGCCCTGCTGCCCGACCTGCCAGTGCGCATCCTGGCCGAATTCGAACCCGACGAGGAGTGGGTGCTGGAAGAGGGCGACGTGCTCTACCTGCCGCCGGGCGTGGCCCACTGGGGCGTCGCCGAGACCCCCACCATGAACTGGTCGGTGGGCCTGCGCGCCCCCTCCCTGCAGGAGATGCTCGACAGCTTCGCCCAGTTCCTGCTGGAGCGGATGCCCGAAGAGAATCACTACCGCGATCCGCCCATGAAACCGGTACGGGGGCCAGGCCGCATCCCCGCTCCTGCCGTCACCCGCACCTTCGGCGAGCTGGACCGCTGGCTGGGCGACGAGGCGCTGCGGCAGCAGTGGTTCGGCGCCTTCATGACCGAGGTGAAGAGCCACCTGGCCATCGAGCCACCCGACATGCCGGTCACACCGGAAACCCTGGGCAAACGGTTGGCGCAGGGCGCACGCCTGCGCCGCCATCCCTTCGCCCGCTTCGCCTGGAGCGAAAG
>JALWGP010000286.1 GCA_027038775.1 Sedimenticola sp.
GCAGAGCTGGTGGCCGCGGCCGTGCCGGCGAGAGAGAAGCACAAGCACCCCGCCACCCGCACCTTCCAGGCCATCCGCATCCAGGTCAACCGGGAGCTCGATGAGCTGCGCCGGGGGCTGGCGCAGGCGGTGGAGGTGCTGAGGACGGGCGGCAGGCTGGTGGTGATCAGCTTTCACTCGCTGGAGGACCGCATCGTGAAACGTTTTCTGCGTGAGCAGTCCCGGGGAGAGCGGCTGCCGAAGGGGGTGCCGGTGACCGAAGAACAGCTGCGGCCCGGTGCGCTGCGCCTGGTGGGCGGGCCGGTGCGGCCGGGCGAGGCGGAGGTCCGTGAAAACCCCCGCGCGCGCAGCGCCATCATGCGGGTGGCGGAAAAGCGTGCATGAAGCGGGGACACCTGCTGTTGCTGCTGTTCCTGGCGATCAGCGTGGTGACCTCGGCCATTGCCGTGGTGCACAGCAAGTACCGCTCACGCGAGCTCTTCGCCGAGCTCAAGCGGCTGGACCGGCAGGCGGACCGGCTGGACATCGAATGGAACGGCCTGCTCATCGAGCACGGCACCTGGGGGGCGCCCCAGCGTATCGAGGTGGAGGCCCGGAAGAGACTGAAGATGCGTCTGCCGGGGGCGGACGAGATCGTGGTGATCAAACGTAATGGCGGTTAGGCGGAGGTAATGGCAGCCAGGCGGAAAAGACGGGCCAGGATGCAGAAGAAGGCCGAGGCGATGCCCAGGACCTACGCCGGGCGCCGCCGTTTTGTGCTGCTTCTCTTCCTGCTGGCGGCGGGCGCCCTGGTGGCGCGCGCCGTGGACCGGCAGATCTTCGAGAAGGACTTCCTCCAGTCCGAGGGCGCCGACCGCTATCTCGACGAAGTGGTGGTGGCGGCCCATCGCGGCGCCATCACCGACCGCAACGGCGTGGTGCTGGCCATGAGCGCGCCGGTGGACTCCATCGCCGCCAACCCGCGGGTGCTGCGGCCCGACAGCGAAGGGCTGCCGGCCCTGGCGCGCGCCCTGGGGATGGGACTGGACGACCTGCGCCACCGCCTGGCCCGCTATGGCCATCGCCATTTCGTCTACCTGAAGCGGCGCCTTCCCCCGGCCCGGGCGCAGCGGGTAATGACGGTGGCACGGGAGAAGGACATCAAGGGGCTGCAGGTCCTGCGCGAGTACCGACGCTACTATCCCGACGGCGAGATCTTCGCCCACGTGGTGGGCTTCACCGATGTGGACGAGCGCGGCCAGGAAGGGCTGGAGCTGGCCTTCGAGAAGGAGCTGGCGGGCAAGCCCGGGTTGAAGCGGGTGCTGCGCGACGGTCGCCGCCAGGTGGTGGCCGACGTGGAGAGCCTGCGCATGCCCCGTCCCGGCAGGAACCTGGCCCTGAGCCTGGACCAGCGCCTGCAGTACATCGCCTACCGCGAGCTCAAGGCGGCCATGAAGAAGCACCGGGCCAGGGCCGGCTCGGTGGTGGTGCTCGACGCCCGTACCGGCGAGGTGCTGGTGATGGTGAACCAGCCGGGCTACAACCCCAACGGCAACCGGAGCAGCCGCGGTGGCCGCCTGCTCAACCGGGCGGTGACCCAGGTCTTCGAGCCGGGCTCCACCATGAAGCCCTTCATGGTGGCGGCGGCGCTCGACCTGGGGGTGCTGAAGCCGGACGCGCGGCTGGACACCAGCCCCGGGTACATCCGCATCGGCCGCCACCAGGTGAAGGACCACCACGACCTGGGCGTGGTGGACCTGAAGACCATCATCCAGAAATCGAGCAACGTGGGGGCCGCCAGGATCGCCCTGCAGCTGCCCCGGGAGCGGCTGCATGGCTACCTGGAGAAACTGGGCTTCGGCCACGACACGGGCAGCGGCTATCCCGGCGAGGTGAACGGCCGCCTGCGCCCGGCGAAGCGCTGGGCGAAGATCGACCAGGCCACCCTGGCCTACGGATACGGCATCTCCGTGACCACCCTGCAGCTGGCCCAGGCCTACGCGGTGCTGGCCGCCGATGGGGTCCGGCATCCCGTGACCCTGCTGCGGCGTGACGGGGCACCCGACGGCGTGCGGGTGTTCAAGGCCTCTGCGGCGCGGGCGGTGCTCCGCATGATGGAATCGGTGGTGGCCGAAGGTGGCACCGCCACCCGGGCCGCGGTTCCCGGCTACCGGGTGGCCGGGAAGACGGGCACGGTGAAGAAGGCGGGCAAGGGCGGTTACCAGGAGGGGCGGTACGTCTCCCTCTTCGCCGGCATCGCGCCAGCCAGCAGCCCCCGCCTGGTGACCGTGGTGATGATCGACGAGCCGCGCGGCAAGGAGTACTACGGCGGGCTGGTGGCGGCGCCCGTCTTTGCCCGCGTCATGGACGACGCCCTGCGCCTGCTCAACGTGCCCCCGGACGCCCTGCAGCCGCGCCAGGCGGTGCGGCTGGCACGGCTGGAGAAGAATCGGTGATGGCCCTCGATCGACAGGGAGAGACCTTCAACCGGGCGGGTACGCTGCTCGGCCACCTGGGACTGGCTCCCGGCGGCTGGGAGGCGCTGGACCTCTCCGGCGTGGCCCTGGACAGCCGCGAGGTGGCGCCGGGCTTCCTCTTCCTTGCCTGTGGGGGCACCCGTTCCCACGGCCTCGAGCATGTGCGGGATGCCGTGGCGCGCGGGGCCTTCCTGGTGCTGGCCGAGCCCGCCGGGCGCTGGGACGAGGCGCGTATCCACACCCTCTCCCGGCAGCTGCAGGTGCCGGTGCTGCCCCTGGAGGGGCTCCGGGAAGCGGCCAGCGGCATCGCCGCCCGCTTCCACGGCGAGCCGGCGAGGGAAATGCGCATGATCGGCGTCACCGGCACCAACGGCAAGACCAGCGTCACCCTCTTTCTCGCCCAGGCCCTGGCCGGCGCCTGGCGCTGCGCCGTCACCGGTACCATCGGCAACGGTTTCCCCGGCGCGCTGGAGCCCTCCACCCACACCACGCCCGACGCGGTGCAGGCGCAGCGCCTGCTGGCCTCGCTGAGGTCGGCGGGCGCCGAGGCGGTGGCCATGGAGGTCTCCTCCCACGCCCTGGACCAGCACCGGCTGGCGGCGGTGCCCTTCCACACCGCGGTCTTCACCAACCTCAGCCGCGACCACCTCGACTACCACGGCTCCATGCGCGCCTACGCCTCGGCCAAGCAGCGGCTGTTCCGGCAGGAGGGGCTGGAGCTGGCGGTGCTCAACACCGACGACGACACGGGCGCGGAACTGCTGGAGCTGGTGAAAGGGCAGGTGCGCACCGTGGCCTGTCACCGCGGCGGCCGCACCCTGGGCGCCGACGAGTTCGTGCGCCTGGAGTCCCTGGAACACGGCGACGCCGGCCTGCGGCTGGAGGTGGCCAGTTCCTGGGGCAGGGGCGTGGTCGAGAGCAGCCTGGTGGGGGACTTCAACGCCACCAACCTGCTGCTGGTGCTGGGCGTGCTCCTCGGCTGGGGGCTCTCCATGGAGGAGGCGGTGGAGCGCCTTTCCCGGCTGCAGACGGTGCCCGGCCGCATGCAGCGCTTCGGCGGCGGTGACCGCCCGCTGGTGGTGGTGGACTACGCCCACACGCCCGACGCCCTGCAGCGCGCGCTCACCAGCCTGCGCGCCCACACCCGCGGGCGCCTGTGGTGTGTCTTCGGTTGTGGCGGCGACCGTGATCGCGGCAAGCGGCCGCAGATGGGACGCATCGCCGAGGCGCTGGCCGACGAGGTGATCGTCACCGACGACAACCCGCGCCACGAGCCCTCGGCCAGCATCATCGCCGATATCCTGGAGGGCATGGAGTCGCCGGGCGGTGCCCATGTGATCCCCGACCGTGCCTGGGCCATCGTCACCGCCCTGGCCGAGGCGCAGCCGGGCGACGCCGTGCTGGTGGCCGGCAAGGGACATGAGACCTGCCAGCAGATCGGCGACCTGAAGCAGCCCTTCAGCGACGTGGAGCAGGTGCGCCGCTGGCTGGAGGAGGGAAGATGATCCGCTTCTCTCTCACGGAACTGGCCCGGGAGCTGCCCGCGGTGCTGCACGGCGCCGATGCCGAGGTGTCCGGCGTGGGCAGCGACAGCCGCACCCTGGAGCCGGGCCAGCTCTTCGTGGCCCTGCGCGGGCCCAACTTCGACGGTCACGACTATCTGGAGGCGGCGGCGCGACGGGGCGCCGCCGGCGCCCTGGTGGACCACCACGTCAGCGATGCGCTGCCCTGCCTGCAGGTGGAGGATACCCGCCTGGGGCTGGGCCGCCTCGGCGCGCTCTGGCGGAAAAGATCCCCGGCGCAGGTGGTGGCCGTCACCGGCAGCAACGGCAAGACCACGGTGAAGGAGATGCTGGCCGCCATCCTCTCCCGGGTGGACGAGACCCTGGCTACGCGGGGCAACCTGAACAACGACATCGGCCTGCCGCTCACCCTCTGCCGCCTGCAGGAGGAGCGCTTCGCCGTGGTGGAGCTGGGCGCCAACCATCCCGGCGAGATCGGCTATCTCAGCCGCATCGCCCGGCCCGACGTGGCGGTGCTCAACAACGCCGGCCGCGCCCACCTGGAAGGGTTCGGCAGCGTGGAAGCGGTGGCCCGCGCCAAGGCGGAGATTCTCGAGGGGCTGGCCGGGGACGGGGTATTCGTCTTCAACGCCGACGATCCCCACGCCCCCCTCTGGTGCGAGCTGGCGGAAGGGGTCCGCAGAATCGGCTTCGGCGTGCGCGAGGCGGCGGAGGTGACCAGCCCGGCGGACTCCCTGGAGCTGCGCTGGGACGAGGCGGGCTTCCACAGCGAGTTCGAAGTGCACACTCCCTCCGCCACCTTCCGCGTATCCCTGGCCCTCACCGGCGAGCACAACCGTATGAACGCCCTGGCCGCCATCGCCGCCGCCCACGCCCTGGGCGTGCCCGAGGCGGCCATGGTGGAGGGGCTGGCCTCCCTGCGGCCGGTGGCCGGGCGCCTGGCGCCGCGGAGGGGACCGAAGGGCGTGCGCGTGGTGGACGACAGCTACAACGCCAATCCTGAATCGGTTCGCATGGCGGTTGAAGTGCTCTGCCGGGCGCCGGGCCGCAGGCTGCTGGTGCTGGGCGACCTGGGCGAGCTGGGGGCGGATGCCGAGGTGCTGCACGGCGAGCTGGGCCTCCACGCCCGCCAGCGGGGCGTGGACCTGCTGCTCACCTGCGGCTGCCTGAGCCGGGCGGCGGCGGAGTCCTTCGGCGGCGGTGCCCGCCACTTCGATACCCGCGAGGCGCTGGTGGAGGCGCTCGCGGAGTTGCTCCGGCCCGGGGACACGGTGCTGGTGAAAGGTTCGCGCGCCGCCGCCATGGACCGGGTGGTGGAAGCGCTCTGCGGGGAGGGGCAGGCATGCTGATCTGGCTCGCCGACTGGCTCGCCCAGTTCGATCCCGCCTTTCGGGTCTTCCACTACATCACCTTGCGCGCCATCCTCGGGGTGCTCACGGCGCTGGTGATCTCCTTCGTGGTGGGACCGGTGATGATCCGCCGCCTGAGCCAGTACAAGATCGGCCAGACGGTGCGTGACGACGGTCCCGAGAGCCACCTCTCCAAGGCGGGTACTCCTACCATGGGTGGCGCCCTCATCCTGGTGGCGGTGGCCATCTCGGTGCTGCTCTGGTCGAAGCTGGACAACCGCTACGTCTGGATCGTGCTGCTCACCACCCTGGCCTTCGGCGTGGTGGGACTGGTGGACGACTACCGCAAGCTGGTGCTGCGCGACTCGAAGGGGCTGCCCGCCCGCTGGAAATACCTGTGGCAGTCGGTGTTCGGTTTCGCCGCCGCCTATGCCCTCTACGCCACCGCCAGCGTGCCGGCCGAGACCCAGCTCATCGTACCCTTCTTCAAGGACGTGGTGGTGGAGCTCGGTCCCGCCTTCGTCCTGCTCGGCTACTTCGTCATCGTGGGTTCCTCCAACGCGGTGAACCTCACCGACGGCCTGGACGGCCTCGCCATCCTGCCCACGGTAATGGTGGCAGGCGCCCTGGGGGTCTTCGCCTACGTCTCCGGCCACCTCTACCTGTCGAAGTACCTGCTCATTCCCTACCTGCCCGGGGTGGGAGAGCTCACCATATTCTGCGGCGCCCTGGTGGGGGCCGGGCTGGGGTTCCTCTGGTTCAACGCCTATCCCGCCCAGGTCTTCATGGGCGACGTGGGCGCGCTGGCGCTGGGAGCCGCCCTGGGCGTGGTGGCGATGGCCGTGCGCCAGGAACTGGTCCTTTTCATCATGGGTGGCGTCTTCGTGGTGGAGACGGTGTCGGTGATCCTGCAGGTGGCCTCCTACCGGCTCACCGGGCGCCGCATCTTCCGCATGGCGCCACTGCATCACCATTTTGAGCTCAAGGGATGGCCCGAGCCCAGGGTCATCGTGCGGTTCTGGATCGTCACGGTGATCCTGGTGCTCATCGGCCTTGCCACGCTGAAGATCCGGTGACATGAAGACGGCCACGGCAATCCACAGCGACAAGGAGCCCAGGCGCGCACTGGTGGTGGGGCTGGGCAGGACCGGGCTCTCTTGCGCCCGCTGGCTCGCCGGCCAGGGGTGGCAGGTGGCGGTCACCGACAGCCGCGAGGAACCGCCCGCACTGGTGGAACTGCGCCGCAGCCTGCCCGACGTGGGGCTCTTCCTGGGCGGTTTCCCACCCGAGGCCTTCGAGCATGCCGACCTGCTGGTGGTGAGCCCCGGCGTCCCCCTGAGCACCCCCCAGGTGCGGGCGGCGCAGGAGCGTGGCGTGCCGGCGGTGGGCGACGTGGAGCTCTTCGCGCAGACGGTGAACCGCCCGGTGGCGGCCATCACCGGTTCCAACGGCAAGAGCACCGTGACCACCCTGCTGGGAATGATGGCCCGCGAGGCGGGGCTGAGAACCGCCGTGGGCGGCAACCTGGGCGAGCCGGTGCTGGAGCTGCTGGGCAGCGAGGCCGAGCTCTACGTGGTGGAGCTCTCCAGCTTCCAGCTCGAGACTACCGAGAGCCTGAGCCCCGCGGTGGCCGTGGTGCTCAACGTGAGTGCCGACCACATGGATCGCTACCCCTCCCTCGAGGCCTACGCCGAGACCAAGGCGCGCATCTACCGCCAGGCCGAGGTGGGGGTCTGCAACCTGGACGATCCCCGGGTGGCGGCCATGCCGCGCGCCGGCGAGACGCTCTTCTTCACCCTGGGCGAGCCCGAATCCGACGAGACTTTCGGCGTGCGCGAGCTCGACGGCGGGTCCTGGCTCTGCCGCGGCACCCGGCCCCTCCTGCCGGTGCGCGAGCTGCGCATGCCCGGCCTGCACAACCGTGCCAACGCCCTGGCGGCGCTGGCCATGGGCACGGCGCTCAATCTCCCGCTGGAGGCGATGACCGCCGCGCTGCGCAGTTTTCCCGGCCTGCCCCACCGCACCGAGCACCTGGGCACCATCGCCGGGGTGGAGTGGTACAACGACTCCAAGGGCACCAATCCCGGCGCCACCATCGCCGCCCTCGAGGGGCTGGCCTCGGATGCGGGCCGCACCGTGCTCATCGCCGGCGGCCAGGGCAAGGGCGCCGACTTCTCCGAGCTGGCCCCCGCCGTGAAGGCCCATGCCCGCGCCCTGGTGCTGCTGGGCGAGGACGCCGACCGCATCGCCGCGGCGCTGGAGGGGACGGTGCCCATGGTGAAGGTGGCCGACATGACCGAGGCGGTGGAGCGGGCCGCGGAGCTGGCCCGGCCCGGCGACCGGGTGCTGCTCTCGCCCGCCTGTGCCAGCTTCGACATGTTCCGGGGTTTCGAGCACCGGGGCGAGGTGTTCCGCCGCTGCGTGGAGGGACTGCGCCCATGAACACCGCCGTCTGCAGGTCGAGGGGCATGCGCGGGCTTCCGTCCGGTGTCGACGGGTGGCTGCTGCTCGACGTGCTGCTGCTGGCCGGCCTGGGCGTGGTGATGGTGAGCTCCGCCTCCCTCCACCTGGGCGGCGCCCGGGGTGAGCCCTTCGCCTACCTGGAGAAGCACCTGCTGGCCCTCTTCCTGGGGGTGACCGGCGCCTTCCTCGCCCTGCAGGTGCCGAGCCGCTGGCTGGAGCGGGCGAGCCCCGCCCTCTACTTTCTCGGCATCGCGCTGCTGGTGCTGGTGCTGATCCCCGGTGTGGGCAAGACGGTGAACGGCGCCACCCGCTGGGTAGCGGTGGGCGGCTTCAACCTGCAGACCTCGGAGTTCATGAAGCTCTTCATGATCTTCTACATGGCCGGCTACCTGGTGCGGCGCAAGGTGGAGGTGGCCCATACCCTCTGGGGGGTGGTGAAGCCGGTGATGCTGGTGGCGCTGGCCGCCATGCTGCTCATGGCCCAGCCCGACTTCGGCACCACTGCAGTGCTGCTGGCCACGGTGATGGGCATGCTCTTCCTCGGCGGCGCCCCCCTGTGGCAGTTCGGCACCCTCTTCCTGCTGGTGCTGCTGGGTGGCGCTGCCCTGGTGGTCACCTCCCCCTACCGGCTGGAGCGGGTCACCTCCTTCCTCGATCCCTGGTCCGATCCGCTGGATTCGGGCTACCAGCTCTCCCAGGCGCTCATCGCCTTCGGCCGGGGAGAATGGACCGGGGTGGGGCTGGGCAACGGCATCCAGAAGCAGTTCTACCTGCCCGAGGCCCACACCGACTTCATCATGGCGGTGATCGGCGAGGAGTTCGGCCTGGTGGGCACCCTCGCCGTGATCCTGCTCTTCGCCCTGCTCGTGTGGCGCGCCTTCTCCATCGGTGCCCTGGCCGAGGCCGCCGGCCGCCGCTACGCCGCCCACGTGGCCTGGGGCATCGGTCTGTGGCTCGGCATGCAGGCTTTCATCAACATCGGCGTCAACGTGGGGCTGCTGCCCACCAAGGGGCTGACCCTGCCCTTCATCAGCTACGGCAGCAACAGTCTCATCGTCAGCTGCGTGGCGGTGGGCGTGCTGCTGCGCATCCACTGGGAGAACTGCACCGGCGACGAGTCGGCGGGAGGGGTGCCGTGGCGCGCATCCTGATCATGGCCGGCGGCACCGGCGGCCACGTCTTCCCCGCCCTGGCGGTGGCGCGGTCA
>JALWGP010000287.1 GCA_027038775.1 Sedimenticola sp.
AGAGATGGGGTGCGGTCTCGATCTCCCGGCCACGCAGCCAGTCCACGGTGGCGAAGGTGCGCTCCCGGGTGGAACCACCGGCACCGTAGGTGACGCTGAAGTACTCGGGGTTCAGGGCGCCGAGCTCCTGCACCACCGTCTTGAGCTTTTCCATGCCCTTTTCGGTCTTGGGCGGGAAGAGCTCGAAGCTGAACTGCTGTTTCATGTTTCGGTTACCGCGGTTGTCGGACGGGGGCTCCCCCTGCTGTGAAGGGAGAGGCCGCCCCAGCAGGAGCGACGCCCCCGTCGCGAATCATGTTTCGATGCGGCCGGGGGCAGGTCTTCCCCGGGGCATCAATACCGGTAGTGATCCGGCTTGTAGGGCCCCTCCACCGGTACGCCGATGTACTCCGCCTGTTCCGGCGTCAGCTTCGACAGGTGCACGCCGATCTTCTCCAGGTGCAGCCTGGCCACCTCCTCGTCCAGCTTCTTGGGCAGGACGTAGACTTTCTTCCCGTACTCGTCCGGGTGGTTGAAGAGCTCCATCTGCGCCAGCACCTGGTTGGTGAAGGAGTTGGACATGACGAAGCTGGGGTGGCCGGTGGCACAGCCCAGGTTCACCAGCCGCCCCTTGGCCAGCAGGATGATCTTCTTGCCGTCGGGGAAGATGATGTGGTCCACCTGCGGCTTGATCTCCTCCCACTCGTACTGTTCCAGGCTGGCCACGTCGATCTCGTTGTCGAAGTGGCCGATGTTGCAGACGATGGCCTCGTTCTTCATCGCCTGCATGTGTTCGTGGGTGATGACGTGGAAGTTACCGGTGGCGGTGACGAAGATGTCGGCCACGGGGGCGGCCTCCTCCATGGTCACCACGCGGTAGCCCTCCATGGCCGCCTGCAGGGCGCAGATGGGATCGATCTCGGTGATCCAGACGGTGGCGCCCAGGCCGCGCAGGGACTGGGCGCAGCCCTTGCCCACGTCGCCGTAGCCCAGCACCACGCAGATCTTTCCGGCGATCATCACGTCGGTGGCGCGCTTGATGCCGTCCACCAGGGATTCACGGCAGCCGTAGAGGTTGTCAAACTTGGACTTGGTCACCGAGTCGTTGACGTTGATGGCGGGGAAGGCGAGCTCGCCCCGCTCCTCCATCTGGTAGAGGCGGTGCACGCCGGTGGTGGTCTCCTCGGTGACACCGCGGATGTTCTTCAGAATGCTGGAATACCAGTTGGGGCTTTCCGCCAGACGGGCCCGGATGGCGGCGTAGAGCACCTCTTCCTCCTCGCTGGTGGGGTTCTCCAGCACCGAGGGATCGGATTCGGCCTTGGTGCCCAGGTGCAGCAACAGGGTGGCGTCGCCGCCGTCGTCCAGGATCATGTTGGGGGTGCCGCCGTCGCTCCACTCCATGATGCGGTGGGTGAACTGCCAGTACTCCTCCAGGCTCTCGCCCTTGTAGGCGAAGACGGGAATGCCGTCGGCGGCGATGGCGGCGGCGGCGTGGTCCTGGGTGGAGAAGATGTTGCACGAGGCCCAGCGCACCTCGGCGCCCAGCTCCACCAGGGTCTCGATGAGCACCGCGGTCTGGATGGTCATGTGCAGGGAGCCGGCGATGCGGGCGCCCCGGAGCGGCTTTTCAGTGCCGTACTTCTCGCGCAGGGCCATCAGCCCCGGCATCTCGGTCTCGGCGATGGCGATCTCCTTGCGGCCCCATTCGGCCAGGGAGGGATCGGCGATGACGGCTTCGGTCTTCTCTTCGATCACGGCGTTCATGTCATTTCTCCTAAACTGATTAGAAAAAATGAGCGCCGTTGTACGTGTCCGAGCCTGGCCCCGGGGGAACCTCTGGACAAGAGGCCCCCGCGCGGGGTTGCAGCGCTCCTCGGAAAGGATGAATTGTAGGCCGGGCTTCGGTCCGGCGGCAACCAACCGGGCGGAAGACCGGCCTGCAGCGCGCAGTATCTACAGCCCGGCCGCGTCGCGCAGCACCTCGGCCTTGTCGGTGCGCTCCCAGGTGAATTCCGGCTCCTCGCGGCCGAAGTGGCCGTAGGCGGCGGTCTTGCGGTAGATGGGGCGTACCAGGTCCAGCATCTGCTGGATGCCGTAGGGGGTGAGATCGAAGTGCTCGCGCACCAGGCGGGCGATCTTCTCCTCGTCGATCTTCGCGGTGCCGAAGGTCTCGATGCTCACCGAGGTGGGCTGGGCCACGCCGATGGCATAGGAGACCTGGATCTCGCAGCGGTCCGCCAGCCCGGCGGCGACGATGTTCTTGGCCACGTAGCGACCGGCATAGGCGGCGGAACGGTCCACCTTGGAGGGGTCCTTGCCCGAGAAGGCGCCGCCGCCGTGGCGTGCCATGCCGCCGTAGGTGTCCACGATGATCTTGCGACCGGTGAGCCCGCAGTCGCCCACCGGGCCGCCGATGACGAACTTGCCGGTGGGGTTGATGTGGATGCGGGTCTCGCCGGTGATCCACTCCTCGGGGATCACCGGCTTGATGATGTTCTCCATCACCGCCTCGTGGATGTGTGGCTGGTCGATGTCGGGATCGTGCTGGGTGGAGAGCACGATGGCATCGGCGCCCACGATCTTCCCGTCCCGGTAACGCAGGGTCACCTGGCTCTTGGCGTCGGGGCGCAGCCACTTGAGGACGCCGCTCCTGCGCATCTCGGCCTGGCGTTGCACCAGCCGGTGGGCGTAGTGGATGGGGGCCGGCATCAGCACCTCGGTTTCGTTGGTGGCATAGCCGAACATCATCCCCTGGTCGCCGGCACCCTGCTGCTCCGGCGCCTCGCGGTCCACGCCCTGGGCGATGTCGCCGGACTGCTTGCCGATCAGCGACATCACCGCGCAGGTGGAGCCGTCGAAGCCCACGTCGGAACTGGTGTAGCCGATGTCGCACACCACCTCGCGCACCAGTTCGTCCAGGTCCACCCAGGCGTGGGTGGTGATCTCGCCGGCGACGATGACGGCGCCGGTCTTGACCAGGGTCTCGCAGGCCACCCGGGCCTTGGGGTCCTCGGCCAGGATGGCGTCCAGGACGGCGTCGGAGATCTGGTCGGCGACCTTGTCGGGGTGGCCCTCGGCCACCGATTCGGAAGTGAAGATGAAATCGCTCATTAGATGACTCTCTTGAACTTGGGTTCCGGTGCCGGGGGGTTGAAAAGCCCTTGCCGGGGCGGCTGGCGGGACGTCCGAGGCCAGGGATGGCCGAGGCCGAGCGCACAGGGATGTGCTTGTAGCGGTCCCGCCAGCCGCCCCGGCAAGGGCTACGGTGCCCGAACAACCGGAAACGAAAAAACCCGTCTTGCGCAGCAAAGACGGGTTTCTGGCCTGGGCCGGAATCTCGCTTTAGCTGCACTTCTATAGCGCCCGCAATCTGAGATCAAATTGGCGCTGTGGCGGCCATTATTCAGGAAGCCCGCGGCTTGTCAACTTTTTCTTCGCTCCCGGCGCTGATATATTGCACCGCCTCACGGACTTTCAGGAGGAGAAGCACCCATGGTATCCCTGCAGACGCCCGTATGTGAATTCGGCAAGCCGGCGGTGGACTTCGCCCTGCCCGGCGTGGACGGCCGCATCTGGACCCTCGACGACTGCAAGGGGGAGAAGGGCACCCTGGTGATGTTCATCTGCAACCACTGCCCCTACGTGAAGGCGATCCGCGACCGCCTGGTGCGCGACACCCGGGAGCTGCTGGACTACGGGATCAAGTCGGTGGCCATCATGTCCAACGATCCTTCCCTCTACGAGGAGGACTCCTTCGAGAACATGAAGAAAGTGGCGGAGGAGTACGATTTTCCCTTTCCCTACCTCTTCGACGAGACCCAGGAAGTGGCGAAGGCCTACGGCGCCGTCTGCACCCCCGACTTCTTCGGCTACAACGCCGACCTGGAGCTGCAGTACCGTGGCCGCCTCGATGCCAGCCGCAAGGAGGCGGCGCCGCCGGATGCCCGCCGCGACCTTTTCGAGGCCATGAAACAGGTGGCCGAGACCGGCCGGGGACCGGAGGAGCAGATTCCCAGCATGGGCTGCTCCATCAAGTGGAGGGAAGCCGTCTGATACGTCACAAGCCATTGTTTGAAAAGGGTTTTCCGGAGGGGTGGTCGGCATCCGCCCGGTGTCGGCAAAAGTCTCAGCTTATGGGCATATTCAAAACCTAGGGTACTTCCGGATTGTCTCCCTTGTTATGCTTTTGCGAGAATGATCAACTGACTTCGTTTCGGGGGCAACGAACTTCATCCTGCTGCCGGCGCCATTCCGGCCGGTGCCCGAGGGTTCCTGATTTCGGTCTCGCCGTCTTTCCGTGACGGTGGATACAGAGTATTTCGTCAAGATTGCAACAACAGATTCAAGGAGGGGCTTATGTCCTCGCGTAAAGATCTAGCCAATGCCATCCGTGCCCTGAGCATGGATGCCGTCCAGAAAGCGAAATCCGGGCATCCCGGAGCACCCATGGGGATGGCGGACATCGCCGAGGTGCTGTGGAGAGGGCACATGAAGCACAATCCCGGCAACCCCGGGTGGTACGACCGTGACCGCTTCGTGCTCTCCAACGGCCACGGCTCCATGCTCATCTACTCCCTGCTGCACCTCACCGGCTACGATCTGAGCATTGACGACCTCAAGGCCTTCCGCCAACTCCACTCCAAGACGCCGGGCCATCCCGAGTACGGCTACACCCCCGGCGTGGAGACCACCACCGGCCCCCTGGGGCAGGGCATCACCAACGCCGTGGGCATGGCCCTGGCCGAGCGTACCCTGGCGGCCCAGTTCAACCGCCCCGGCCATACCATCGTGGACCACTACACCTACGTATTCATGGGGGACGGCTGCATGATGGAGGGCATCTCCCACGAGGCCTGCTCCCTGGCCGGCGTCTGGGGCCTGGGCAAGCTCATCGCCTTCTGGGACGACAACGGCATCTCCATCGACGGCCACACCGAGGGCTGGTTCCGCGACGACACGCCCAAGCGCTTCGAGGCCTACGGCTGGCACGTGATCCGCGACGTGGACGGCCACGATCCCGAGGCCATCGACAAGGCGATCCACGAGGCCAAGTCGGTGAACAACAAGCCCACCCTCATCTGCTGCAAGACCATCATCGGCTACGGCGCGCCCAACCTGTGCGGTTCCCACGACTGCCACGGCGCGCCCCTGGGCGAAGACGAGATCAAGGCCACCCGCGAGAACCTCGGCTGGCCCTATCCGCCCTTCGAGATCCCCGACGAGATCTACCAGGCCTGGGACGCCCGCGAGGCCGGCAAGGCGGCCGAGGAGGCGTGGAACGAGAGGTTTGCCGCCTACAAGGCCGAGTATCCCGAGCTGGCGGCGGAGTTCGAGCGCCGCATGAAGGGCGAACTGCCCGGGAACTGGGAGCAGGTGGCCGACGACTACATCAAGGCCACCGACGAGGCGGCCGAGAGCCCCGCCACCCGCCAGGCCTCGCAGAAGGCGATCACCGCCTACGCCAAGGCGCTGCCCGAGTTCCTCGGCGGCTCCGCCGATCTCACGCCCTCCAACCTCACCGCCTGGCCCGAGGCCAAGACCATCACCGACACCGTGGCCGACGGCAACTACATCTCCTACGGGGTGCGCGAGTTCGCCATGTCCGCCATCATGAACGGCGTGGCGCTGCACGGCGGCTTCATCCCCTTCGGCGGCACCTTCCTCATGTTCTCCGAGTATGCCCGCAACGCCCTGCGCATGGCGGCGCTGATGGGCGTGCAGAGTATCTTCGTCTACACCCACGACTCCATCGGCCTGGGCGAGGACGGCCCCACCCACCAGCCCATCGAGCAGATCTCCACCCTGCGCCTGATGCCCAACATGCACACCTGGCGCCCCTGTGACGCAGTGGAGACGGCGGTGGCCTGGCGTGCAGCCGTGGAGCGCAAGGACGGCCCCACCAGCCTCGTCTTCTCCCGCCAGGGGCTCCCCCACCAGGCGCGCTCCGACGAGCAGCTCTCCCTCATCGCCCACGGCGGCTACATCCTGAAGGACTGCGGCGGCAAGCCCGAGGCGATCATCATCGCCACCGGTTCCGAGGTGGCCCTGGCCATGGCGGCGGCCGAGGAGCTGGAGAAGGAGGGCAAGAAGGTGCGCGTGGTCTCCATGCCCTGCACCGAGGTCTTCGACCTGCAGGACCACGAGTACCGCGAGTCGGTGCTTCCCTCCGACGTCACCGCGCGGGTGGCCGTGGAAGCCGGCGTCACCGACTTCTGGTGGAAGTACGTGGGCAGCCAGGGCCGGATCATCGGCATCGACCGCTTCGGCGAATCGGCGCCGGCCAACGTGCTCTTCCCGCACTTCGGCTTCACCGTGGACCACGTGGTGAGCGCCGTCAAGGGCGTCATGGGCTGATTCCCCGGGCCCTCCCCCGCCGGGGAGGGCCTCATCCTTTCGTTGTTTCGTTCAATCTGAAAATTCTGGAGTAAAGCTATGTCTATCAAGGTTGGTATCAATGGATTCGGCCGCATCGGCCGCATGGTCATGCGCGCGGTCACCAACGAGTTCCCCGAGGTGGAGATCGTGGGCATCAACGACCTGCTGGATGCGGATTATCTCGCCTACATGCTCAAGTACGACTCGGTGCACGGCCGTTTCCCCAAGGAGATCGCCGTGGAGGACGGCAACTTCGTCATCGACGGCAAGAAGATCCGTCTCACCGCCGAGCGGGATCCTGCCAACCTGAAATGGGACGAGGTGGGTGCCGAGATCGTCATCGACTGCACCGGCTTCTTCCTCACCGCCGAGGGTGCCCAGAAGCACATCGATGCCGGCGCCAAGAAGGTGGTCATGTCCGCGCCCTCCAAGGACGACACCCCCATGTTCGTCTACGGCGTGAACCAGGATGCCTACGACGGCCAGACCATCGTCTCCGCCGCCTCCTGCACCACCAACTGCCTGGCGCCCATCGCCAAGGTGCTGCACGACAACTGGGGCATCAAGCGCGGCCTGATGTCCACCGTGCACGCCGCCACCGCCACCCAGAAGACCGTGGACGGCCCCTCCATGAAGGACTGGCGCGGCGGCCGCGGCATCCTGGAGAACATCATTCCCTCCTCCACCGGCGCTGCCAAGGCGGTGGGCAAGGTGCTGCCCGAGCTCAACGGCAAGCTCACCGGCATGGCCTTCCGCGTGCCCACCTCCGACGTCTCCGTGGTGGACCTCACCGTGGAGCTGGAGAAAGGCGCCAGCTACGACGAGATCTGCGCTGCCATGAAGGCCGCCTCCGAGTCCAGCCCCCTGGGTGAGACCCTGGCCTACACCGACGAGAAGGTGGTCTCCACCGACTTCCGCGGCGTCGGTTTCTCCTCCATCTTCGACGCCGAGGCCGGTATCCAGCTGGACGACACCTTCGTCAAGGTGGTCTCCTGGTACGACAACGAGTACGGCTACACCTGCAACATGATGCGCTTCGTGCAGCACGTGGCCAAGAACTGAGGCCGAGGCAGGCGGCGGATTGCCCGGCATCGGCACCCCGGCGGCATTCCTGCTGCCGGGGGCTGCGAGGCTGACACCGGGCAATCCGCTCCCGACCGGTGGTGCCGGCTCCCGTGGTTGAGGGGCCGGCTTCTCCAGATCCGCAGAGCCATTTGCCAAGGCTTTCCCGCCTTCGCAAATCGTTCTGAGACTATCCAGCAGGAGACAGCATCATGTCCGTAATCAAGATGACCGATCTCGACCTTTCCGGCAAGCGCGTGCTCATCCGCCAGGATCTCAACGTGCCCATCAAGGACGGCAAGGTCGCCTCCGACAAGCGTATCCGCGCCTCCCTGCCCACCATCGAGAAGTGTGTCGAAGCCGGCGCCCGGGTGATGCTCATGTCCCACCTCGGCCGACCCACCGAGGGTGAATACGACGAGCAGTTCTCCCTCAAGCCGGTGGCCGACTACCTCTCCGACCTGCTGGACCAGGAGGTGAAGCTGATCAAGGACTACCTCGACCGCGCGCCCGAGCTGAACGAGGGCCAGGTGGTGCTGCTGGAAAATGTCCGCTTCAACAAGGGCGAGAAGGGCAACGACGAGGAGCTTTCCAAGAAGTACGCTGCACTGTGCGACATCTACGTGATGGACGCCTTCGGCACCGCCCACCGCGCCCAGGCCTCCACCCACGGCGTGGCCAAGTATGCGCCCATCGCCTGTGCCGGCCCCCTGCTGGCGGGCGAGCTCGAGGCATTGGGCAAGGCGCTGCACAATCCCGAGCGGCCCATGGTGGCCATCGTTGGTGGTTCCAAGGTCTCCACCAAGCTCACCGTGCTCGAGAGCCTCTCGAAGATCGTGGACCAGCTCATTCCCGGCGGCGGCATCGCCAACACCTTCATCGCCGCGGCGGGCTACAGCGTGGGCAAGTCGCTCTACGAGCCCGACCTGGTGGACGAGGCCAAGCGCCTGATGGAGGCGGCAAAGGCCAAGGGTGGCGAGATCCCGGTACCCACCGACGTGGTGGTGGGCAAGGAGTTCTCCGAGAATGCCGAGGCCACCGTCAAGAAAGTGAGTGACGTGGCGGACGACGACATGATCTTCGACATCGGTCCCGAGACCGCCGCCCGCTTCGCCGAGATGATGAAGGCCGCTGGCACCATCGTCTGGAACGGCCCCGTGGGCGTCTTCGAGTTCGACCAGTTCGGCGAGGGCACCAAGACCCTGGGCATGGCCATTGCCGAGTCCAAGGCCTTCTCCATCGCCGGCGGCGGGGATACCCTGGCCGCGGTGGACAAATACGGCATCGCCGATCGGATATCCTATATTTCCACCGGTGGCGGCGCTTTCCTCGAGTTCCTGGAGGGCAAGAAGCTGCCCGCCGTGGCCATCCTGGAGGAGCGCGCCAACTCCTGATGTCCCTGTGCGGCCGCCTTCGGGCGGTCGCATCCCAACCCGACGAGAACCATTCATGCCAAGACGCACGAAGATCGTAGCCACGCTGGGCCCGGCCACCGACGACCTCAAGATGCTGGACGAGGTGATCGCCGCTGGTGTGGACGTGGTGCGTCTCAACCTCTCCCACGCCACCCATGAGG
>JALWGP010000288.1:0-14111 GCA_027038775.1 Sedimenticola sp.
CCGTCCACTGGGGGTCCACGGTATAGCGAAAGAAGCCGCCACCCAGGTGGTCCCGCAACCCCCGCTGCGCCATCTGCGCCAGGGTGAGCCGCAGGAAGGACTCCGCTTCGTCGCCCCGCTCCCCCCCGGCCAGCGACAGCAGGACGTGGAGCTGGGGCTGCATGGGGAATTTGTTCTGCTGGCCGAAGCCACCGGAGATCTCGTCCGCCAGCTCCAGGGCAGCGTCGAGGAAACGGTCGCGCAGCCGGGCGCCGCTGAGCACCACCGTGGCCTCCGCGCCCCCCTTGCGCGCCTCCACCAGGGCCCCCAGGGCACGCTCCGCCAGGCCGGTGATCTCCTCCCGGCGCCCCTGCCACAGCTCGTGGAGCTTGCGCAGCAGCACCTGGAAACGTTCGGGCGGCAGGTAGGTGGTGCCGGTCACCGGGTAGCCCTCGGGGGTGAGAAAGACGTTGAGGGGCCAGCCGGCGTGGCCCTGGGTGCGCTGCACGAAATCGATGAGGTGCTCGTCCAGGGCCGGGTTCAGCTCGCGGTCCACCTTTACCGGGATGAAGTACTCGTTGAGGAGGCGTGCGATCTCCGCATTGCGGTAGCTCTCGCGCTGCATCACGTGGCACCAGTGGCAGGCGAAGTAGCCGCTGGAGACGAAGATCAGCTTGCCCTCGCGCTTCGCCAGCTCCAGCACCTCGCGGCTCCAGGGCTGCCAGTGCACGGGGTCCTGCGCGTGCATCTCCAGGTAGGGGGAGAGGCTGCCGGCAAGGCGGTTGTCCAGGGAATGAGCGGAAAGCGAAAGGAACAGCAGCAGCAGGAGCAGCGGCCGCTTCACGGGGTCACTCGTCCAGCTGTTCCAGAATGTTCTTCGCCGTCCGCACCTGCTCCTCGTTGCCCTCCACCAGCACCTCGTAGAGCAGCCGGCGGGCGGCGGCGAAATCCATGGCCTCGCGCAGCTCGTTCACCCGCACCAGCTTGGCGTCCACCGGGTCCAGGGGCGCCTCGGGCTTCTCCTCTTCGGGCTCCTCGTGCCAGCTGGCCTCCTCCTCATCCAGCTCCGCCTCGATGCGGTCCAGCTCCTCGTCCATCTCCTCGGGGGAGAGGGGACGGAACGCCTCTTCTTCCGGGGCGGAGGCGGACTCCCCCGCGGCCGCCGCGGCGGTGGCCTCTTCCACCGGCGCCGACGCTTCCTCCCCGTCCTCCTGCTCGCGCACGAAGAAGCGGGAGAAGAGCACCCCGCCCTCGAAGAGCAGCCACATGGGCAGCGCCAGCAGGGTCTGGGAGATGACGTCCGGCGGTGTGAGCAGCATGCCGATGACGAAGGCACCGACGATCACGTAGGGACGCTTGGCGGCCAGCTGTTCCGGCGTGGTCATGCCCATCCACACCAGGATGATGGTGGCGATGGGGATCTCGAAGGCGAGGCCGAAGGCAAAGAAGAGGGTGAGAACGAAGTCGAGGTACTCCGAGATGTCGGTCATCACGGCCACCCCTTCCGGCGTGACGCTGGTGAAGAAGCGGAACACCAGGGGGAAGACCACGAAGTAGGCGAAGGCGGCCCCCAGGTAGAAGAGCACCACGCTGGAGGCGAGCAGCGGCAGCGCCATGCGCCGCTCGTGCTGGTAGAGGCCCGGCGCCACGAAACCCCACAGCTGGTAGAGCAGGTAGGGCATGCTCAGGAAGATGGCGGCGATGAGGCTCAGCTTGAAGGGGGTGAGGAATGGCGAGGCCACCTTGGTGGCGATCATGGAGGTGCCCTCGGGCATCACCGCCATCAGCGGCTCGGCGACGAAGACGTAGATGTCGTTGCCGAAGGGAAACAGGGCCAGGAAGACCACCAGCACCACCAGCACCGAGCGCAGGAGCCGGTCCCGCAGCTCGAGCAGGTGGGACATGAAGGGCTGTTCGATATCGGCGGGGTCGGCGCTCATCGGGCGTCGTCGGTCCTGTCAGCGCCGGAGGGCAAGGTCGAAGTGGTAGACGCGGCCTCGTCGGCCGCCTGCTTCACCACCGATTCGGTCTCCTTCTTCACTTCATCCAGGGTGGAACGTCCCTCCTCCAGGATCTCGTGCACCGGCGTGGAGGCGGCCTGCTCCTTGAGGATGCGCTTGAGCTCCTCCGCCCGCAGCTCCTGCTCGATGTCGGCCTTCACCGACTGCAGGATGCGCCGCCCGCGGCCGATCCACATGCCGGCGGTGCGCGCCACCTTCGGCAGCCGTTCGGGCCCGATGACCAGCAGCGCCACCACGCCGAGCAGCAGCAGCTCGAAGAAGCCGACGTCGAACATGGGATCAGGACTTGTGCTCTTCCTTCTCGCGGGTGGCCTCGCCCTCGATCACCTTCTCCTCGGGCTTGCCGGTGAGCTTCTCCGGCTCCTTGCTCTCCTCCTCGCTCACCGCCTTCTTGAAGCCCTTGAAGGCCGCGCCCAGGTCCGATCCCAGGTTGCGCAGCCGCTTGGTGCCGAAGAGCAGCAGCACGATGACCAGGACGATGAGCAGTTGCCAGATGCTGATTCCACCAAAACCCATGATTCAGTCTCCACAAATGTCGTGTTGGGGCCGGCCCCGGAGGAGACGGCCGGACAATGTTCGCATGATAACGTAGATCGGACCCCGATGCGGCAGGCCGGAATCGTCGCTCGAACAGGCCCCGCCCGGTGCAAGGGCCCGGGAAGGCGCTGTCGGGGACGCTGCAAGTACGTCCCTGTACGCTCGGCCTCGGGCATCCTGCCCTCGGACGCCCCGCCATCGCCTTCCCGGGCCCTTGCACCGGGCTCCGAGGTACTCCCGGGTTCCTGTTCGTGCCTCACCCCGGTTCATTCACCGCGGCGCGCCTTCTCCTCCAGCCCCGAGAGCCCGAAACGCCGCTCCAGCTCCTTCAGCACCTCTTCCGGCCCCAGTCCCATGTGGGCCAGCAGCACCATGGAGTGGAACCAGAGATCGGCGGTCTCGTAGATCACCTTTTCGGGGTCCCCGTCCTTGGCCGCCATCACCGTCTCGGTGGCCTCTTCGCCGATCTTCTTGAGGATGGCGTCCAGCCCCTTGTGGTAGAGAGCGGCCACGTAGGAACTCTCGGGAGATGCCTGCTTGCGCGCCTCCAGCACCCTGGACAGCGCTTCCAGCACTTGGTTGCTCACAGCCGCACCTCGATGCCGTGCTCGGCCATGTAGCGCTTGGCCTCGCCGATGGTGTACTCGCCGAAGTGGAAGATGGAGGCCGCCAGCACGGCATCGGCGCCGCCGAGGGTGATGCCTTCCACCAAGTGCTGCAGGTTGCCCACGCCGCCGGAGGCGATGAGGGGAACGGGCACCGCCTCGGCCACCGCCCGGTTGAGCTCGTTGTCGAAGCCGATCTTGGTGCCGTCACGGTCCATGCTGGTGAGCAGGATCTCGCCGGCGCCGTAGTCGGCCATCTTCCTGGCCCACTCCAGGGCGTCGATGCCGGTGGGCTTGCGGCCGCCGTGGGTGAAGATCTCCCAGCGGAGCGGCTCGCCCTCGCCGCTCACCCGTTTGGCGTCGATGGCCACCACGATGCACTGGGAGCCGAAGCGGTCGGCCGCCTCCCGCACGAACTCGGGGTTGAAGACGGCAGCGGTGTTGATGGCCACCTTGTCGGCGCCGGCCATGAGCATGCGGCGCACGTCCTCCACCTTGCGGATGCCACCGCCCACGGTGAGGGGAATGAAGACCTCCGAGGCCACCTGCTCCACCACGTGCACCATGGTCTCGCGCTCGTCGGAGCTGGCGGTGATGTCGAGGAAGGTGATCTCGTCGGCCCCCTCCTCGTTGTAGCGGCGGGCGATCTCCACCGGGTCGCCGGCGTCGCGGATCTCCACGAACTTCACGCCCTTGACCACGCGACCGGCGTCCACGTCCAGGCAGGGAATGATGCGTTTGGCCAGTCCCATGTCAGCAGCCGTCGAAGTATCTCTGCCCCTCGGCGAAGTCGAGGGTGCCTTCGTAGATGGCGCGCCCGGTGATGGCGCCGATGATGTTGTGGCTCTTCGCCTTGCACAGCGCCTCCAGGTCGCGCAGGCTGGTGATACCGCCGGAGGCGATCACCGGGACGTGGATGGCGTCGGCCAGGGCGGCGGTGGCCTCCACGTTGACGCCGCTCATCATGCCGTCGCGGCCGATGTCGGTGTAGACGATGGCCGACACCCCGTCGTCCTCGAAACGCCGGGCGAGGTCCACCACCTCGATGTCGGTCACCTCGGCCCAGCCGTTGATGGCCACCCTGCCCTCCTTGGCGTCCAGCCCGACGATGACGTGGCCGGGAAAGGCCCTGCAGGCGCGGGCCACGAACTCGGGCTCTTTGACCGCCTGGGTGCCGATGATGCAGTAGCTGACCCCCGCCTGCAGGTAGGCCTCGATGGTGGCCTCGTCGCGGATGCCCCCGCCCACCTGGATGGGCAGGTCGGGGAAGCGCGCAGCGATGGCGCGGATGGCGTCCCCGTTCACCGGCTCGCCAGCGAAGGCGCCGTTGAGGTCCACCAGGTGCAGGCGGCGGCAGCCCGCCTCCACCCAGCGGGCGGCCATCTCCACCGGCTGGTCGGAAAAGACGGTGTCGTCCTCCATACGCCCCTGCCTGAGGCGCACGCACTGGCCGTCCTTGAGGTCGATTGCGGGAATCAGCAGCATGTCGGTCTCTTGGTTACCTGCTCTCTCTTGTTCGGCCCGGGGGCGGGCCTCCTACAGTCATGGTCCGCCGGAGCCCCGGTAGGAGCGGAGCCCACGCCGCGAACCGTTGAAATTCGGCCCGGGGGCGGGCCTCCTACAGTCGTGGTCCGTCAGAGCCCCGGTAGGAGCGGCGCCCACGCCGCGAACCGTTGAAATTCGGCCCGGGGACGGGCCTCCTACAGGCAGGGGCGGCGCCGCTGCCATCAAGGATTCCACCCCACGAAGTTCTTCAAAAGCCGCAACCCGGCGTCGGCGCTCTTCTCGGGGTGGAACTGCACCGCGAAGAGGTTCTCCCGCGCCAGGGCGCTGGCGAAACGAACCCCGTACTCGGTGACGCCGGCCACCACCTCCTCCTCGTCCGGCACCACGTAGTAGCTGTGCACGAAGTAGAAGCGGCTGCCGTCCTCGATGCCCTCCCACAGGGGATGGGGCTGCACCTGTTCCACCCGGCTCCAGCCCATGTGCGGGATCTTCAGGGGCAGCTCGTTCTCCCCGGGCATGTCGTCGGCGAAGCGCACCACCCGGCCCGGAACGATGCCCAGCAGCTCGGTGCCCGCGTTCTCCTCGCTGAAGTCGAGGAGCACCTGGAGCCCCATGCAGATGCCCAGGAAGGGCTTGCTCTGCACTGCCTCGCGGATCGCCTGGTTGAGGTGGTGCTCGCCGATGGCGGCCATGCAGTCGCGCGCCGCCCCCTGGCCGGGAAAGACCACCCGGTCGGCGGCCCGGATCCAGTCGTGGTCGTCGGTGACCCGCACCTCGGCCTCCGGCGCCACGTGCTCGATGGCCTTGGAGACCGAGCGCAGGTTGCCCAGGCCGTAGTCCAGCACCGCGATCTTCTGCCCCATGCTAGAGGCTCCCCTTGGTGGAGGGGATCATCCCCTGCAGGCGCGGATCGGGCTCCAGGGCCATGCGCAGGGCGCGGCCGAAGGCCTTGAAGACGGTCTCGGCGATGTGATGGGCATTGCGACCGCGGATGCAGTCGATGTGCAGGGTCACCCCGGCGTGGTTGACGAAGCCCTGGAAGAACTCGTGGAAGAGGTCCACGTCGAACTCCCCGATCATCGAGCGGCGGAAGTCCACCTGCATCTCCAGGCCGGGACGGCCGGAGAGGTCGATCACCACCCGCGAGAGGGCTTCGTCCAGGGGTACGTAGGCGTGGCCGTAGCGGCGGATCCCTTTCTTGTCCCCCACCGCCCTGGCGAATGCCTGGCCCAGGGTGATGCCGAGGTCCTCCACCGTGTGGTGGGCGTCGATGTGCAGGTCACCCTTCGCCGTGATCTCCAGGTCGACGAGGCCGTGGCGGGCCACCTGGTCGAGCATGTGCTCGAGGAAGGGCACGCCGGTGTCGAAGACGCCCCTGCCCTCGCCGTCGAGGTCGAGGCTCACGGTGATCTGGGTCTCCAGGGTGTTGCGCTCCACCCGGGCGCTGCGGCTCATGGCGGCTCTCCAAAATGGTTGAAGGCGGAATTATACAACGCACGCATCTTCAATGGCTGACAGATGCTGCCCGATGCATCCACAAGAAAGCCTTAAATAGTCATACAAATACGAATTGTTATCAATTGGTTTTTTACCCCGGACCTTAGAGGCATCCGGGCAGCCATAAGCCTCCCCTGATCACGGACAGGTGCAAGTAAAACTTTCTGGCCACCGTGGGCACAGAGTTGTTCGAGGATGTAACCGTGGCTCTGGGGTATGACTGCAACCAGAACTATCCCAGAAGCACTGGGGGTAGTGGCAAGTGAGGCAGCACCTTCACGCTGCAGTTGACAGCCGGCTTCTGAGAACCAACTCGATCATCAGCTGTAGGCATCTCTCGAATGCCACCAGAACCAGGTTCCGGCCAGCCCAAGGAGCAGCAGCATGAAAATCTCTGGCTCTGAAGCTGCTACACATCCACAGTCCTCCGGCACATAGCGGAAACTCTCGTTGGGAGCCACGTAACTGATGGCATTTAGGAAAAGCATCAGCGATTCCGAGGTCAATCTTGCCGCCGCCATACCCGGAACACCCCGGTTCATGAACAACTCTTCGTCGTTGAAGAGCACCACGCGCCCCAAGCCAAGAGTAAAACTGGCTGCCACGATGTCTTCATCCGCATCCCGGGTGACCAGTACATCTGTGCCGTTTGGTCCAAGGCTGTCGAACAGCCAGAGATACCCGTTGGAAATTTCGGTGCCCGTCGCCAAGGCCCCAAACGGCCCATTGGCGACTGGCGATGCACCATTGCTGACCTTGGTGTACACCCCCTTGCTCCGATAGGTTTCAGTGGCGCCCACCATGTCGGCAAAATAGTGCGCAGCGTAATTACTTGAGACGAACAGGCCACCCCCTTGGCGAACAAAGCTTTCTATCGCACATCTTTCACAATCTTCAAAGTGAAATCTCGGCATGGCCGGCAACAAGATCACATCTGTACCACCGAGCCGGTTGGTGTTGATAGCCGGAGCTGAGGTAAGAGCGACGGACCGGGGGACTGTCCCACCCGGCCCGAAATTTGTGGGATCCAATAGGGCTTCTCGCACCGTGTTGAAAGCTGTCCCCGGTCACAAAATTCAAGTTCAAGGTCCCATTGGCGTTGGTATAGCTCCCTATCCGGGTTTCATCCAGCGTCAGGATGGTAATGGGTGCTGCCATGGAAGACTGAGTCAATAGTTGACTTGACAACAAAATGCAGACAAGCAGCCAAAACCGTGTAACCTTGCAACCCAAAAAATAGACAAACTTACAATACATCGTAACCACCTTAATATTCATGTCCGCCGAACCCTTGGCCTTTTCGAAGCCGGTATTACCCGTTCGAAACGCATTTCCTGCCAACCCTCGGTCAATGAACGCTTTGGCAACCAACGGAGGGACCTCGGCACCAGTTCGTCAACCGGCCAACCAGGGGCTGAGGAAATCGGTGCATTTTCCATACCAATAGTAATGGTATTTTGAGAATCAGCTACTTGCAGGAACGTCTCCGTTGCCCCAAGAGATGCACTGTAAGGAATGCTGACACATGGCAAAAGAGAAAGAGGGCAGTCTCAAAGAAGTGGCGGTTGTTACTTCCCTAACCGCTGCGGCTCATCCTGCTCCAGGTAAGCCAGCTCGGCGTCGGTCAGTTCCACGTCGTCGTAACCGGTGATCATGGGCGCCACGTGGTGGGCGAAGGAGCCGCCGGTGGTGAGCAGGTAGAGGTGGATGATGACGAAGGCGAGAATAGCGAAGGCGGTGGCCACGTGGACCGTGGCGATCCAGCCGAGCGCCGGATGGGAGATGCCGTTCTGCCAGTAGTTGTAGCTGAGGTAGGCCAGCCCCGAGAACCAGACGAGCGGAAAGAGGAACAGCTTTAGCCCCAGGTAGGAGGCCGCCTGCAGGGGGTTGTGCTTGCGCCAGAAGTGCTTGCGATAGGGATGCGGCTTGCCCTTGAAGATGTCCCAGGCGTAGAAGCGCACCACCGGCCACAGCCCCCGGGTGGTGGGCAGGTAGTGGCGCCAGGTGCCCGTGGTCAGGTGCCAGAAGATGGCGAAGATCCAAAGCACGACAAGGGAGAGGGCGGCCACCACGTGGAAGTAGACCGCCTGGTCGAAACTGATGCCGCCGTAGTAGCCGTGGATGCGGAAGCCGGTGAAGAGCAGCACGAAGACGAGCAGCGCCTGGGTCCAGTGCCAGAAGCGCTCGAAGCGGTTGAAGACGCGGACCTTGCGAATGGGCATCAGCTTCCCCTCCCTCGCAGCAGGATACGCAGCAGCCCGTGCCCGCCCACGCCGGCCAGGGTGCCCCCCACCAGCAGCAGGCCGAACCAGTCGAGCCACGGCGCGGAATCACGCCCCGGCATGTAGAACCCGGTGAGTTCTTTCAGGCGGCCGTCCTTCGAGTGGCATTGATCGCAGTCGAGCGCCTGCTCCCTGGGCGCCACCATGTGGTTCTGGGGCCACCAGGACCAGGTCTCCACGAAGCCGTATTCACCACTGTAGGGAATGCCGTTGTCCTTCATGCCGCGGGCGATGGCGCGGGCGAAATCGTAGTTGCCCCAGAAGGCGTCCTCGTCATCCCCCCACAGGTGCATGTAGACCAGGGTGTTATTGCCCTTGTCGTAAGGCTGCATGGTGCGCATCTTCTTGAAGGGCCAGATGCGCGAGTCGGGATCCTGCGGCGAACCCCCGAAGTGGTTGATCTCCACCGGCTTCGACGGATCGAAGACGGTATCAATGGTGGTGTATTTCATCACCCCGTCGAACCAGCGGTAGACCGGCGGAAAGTTCTCGTCATACTCGAAGGAGCCCTTGATCGACTTGTAGGTGTGGCGCGCCTCGCCGTTGCCCTGGATGTAGCCCTCTTCACGATACCCTTCGCCGTTCTTCAGTCGGCCGGCAGTGCGCCAGTCCCAGAAGACCTTGGTCGCCACCCCGCCGCGGGCGACGGCCGGGATGTGACAGGACTCGCAGGCCACGCGGTCCACGTGATCGTTGAGCTTGAAACCGCGGATACCGGCGGGATGGGGGCGGTCGCCGTGGCAGCTCTCGCAGGTGGCCGTCTCCCGCTCCATGCCCGGCTTGGGCAGGGCGTGCTCCTTCTCGTCCCTCGCGATCATGTTGTAGCGGCTGCCGGCCCACTGGTGCCCCTCGCCCACGTGACAGATGATGCAGGCGAAGTTCTCCCCCTCCTCCGACATGTGCACGTCCACCTCGCGCGGCGGGTGGAAGAGCACCGAGGAGAGGTCGCCGTGCTTCACGTTGTCTCCTCCGCCCCCGTAGAAATGGCAGCTGCCGCAGTTGGCCCGCGCGGGCAGGCGCACGCTCTGCGCCACCTTCGCCCAGTCGATGGGCGGCTTGCCCTCGAACATGACGGCGCAGGCCTTGTTGCCGCGCGTGGGTGGCAGCTTGTAATAGGTGCCGGTGGACTCGTGGCACACCAGGCAGTCGATGTTCTCCTGCTTCGTCAGGTCATAGTCGGGCCCGGTGCGGTTGTAGCCGGCGTGGCACTGGGCACACATGCCCTCGTTGCCACGGGCGTTGGTGCAGAAGTTGTTGATGAGAACGCTCTTGCCCAGCTTCTGGCCGGTGACCGGGTGGGTGTAGCTCCAGGTCCAGTGCTTGTTCTTCAAGAACTGGTCGTCTGCCCGGTTGTGGCACTCCAGGCAGGCCCGGGTCACCTCGGGACCGTTATTGAAGGGCCCCCGGAGCTCCTCGAACTCGGAATGGTCGGCGGTGGACTTGCGCTGCCTGTCCTCGTCCAGGGCGGTGATCGGGTTGTCCACCGGCCCCTTGACGCCGATGTCGGTGTATTCGCTGATGCCCAGCTCCACCCTGCCGCCCTCCTGCTCGGCCTCGGCCGTCACCCCGGCGAAGAGAGGCCCCGCCCCTGCGGAGAGCAGCAGCAACAGCGCCGCCAGGTGACGACCACCAACGGGAAGTTGCGGTGACCATTCCATCGTGTTGGCTCCAGACCCGCGGAAAACGAACCAATGATTACATCCTGGCCGACAGGAATTCCTTGATATTCGTTAACCCGCCGCGCCGAGGAAAGGCGCCAGGTTTGCCATCCACCGCTCCAGCAGCCGGGCACTGGCCGCCGCCACTGCCGCACGGCTCTCCATGGCCGGCAGGGGCACGGGCTCCCTGTCGAAGGTGCAGCTGGCGCCACCGGCCTCGCTGAAGATGAGATGTCCGGCGGCGTAGTCCCACAGCTTCTGGCCCCCGTGGAGATAAAGATCGGCGCGACCGGCCGCCAGCCAGCTCCAGTCCAGCGCCACGCTGCCCAGGTTGCGTTGCGAAGCGAAGGGCGGTTCGGTGGCCAGGGCAGCGGCCAGCCCCCGGGGCAACCGCTTGTAATCCACCAGGGCGAGGGCAGCGTCCAGGCACTCCGGTGCGGTGCCGATTCGCAGCGGCAGGCCGTTGAGCTCGGCGCCCATGCCCCTGCGGGCGGCGAAGGTCTCGTCCCGCACCGGGTCGTGGACGATCCCCAGCACCACCTGCTTCCCCACCAGCAGCGCCAGCGAGCAGCTGAACAGCTCGAACCCGTGGGCGAAGTTGGTGGTCCCGTCGAGGGGGTCCAGGATCCAGCACCCGCAGGCACGCTCCAGGGCCCGCTGCTGCACCGCGCAGGGGGCCTCCTCTCCGAGGAAGCCGTACTCCGGCCACCGCCTGGAGAGGTTGCGGGCCATCACCTGCTGCATGGCACGGTCCGCTTCGGTCACCGGGCTGCCGTCCGCCTTGAACGAGACCCTGGCCCGGTGGAAGCGGCCCATCAGTTCCCTCTCCGCGGTCCGCCGGACCATCTCTTTCAAGTCGCGCCATGCCCCCTCCTCCAGGAAGGGCAGCTGTTCTTCCATCGATCTCCTCCGAATCTCTTTAGTACCCCGCGCCAAGGCTCTCCAACGGAGACCCGTGCTCCGTTTTGAGAGGAGTTTCCCAGATCGCAAAAGGAAATTTCCTCCCCGCAGCCCCTTTGTTACCATTCCAGGCAGTTTACGAGAGTGCCCTCATGGCCCGCCACCTCCACGTGTTCCCGCCCGGGCATACACTTTTTTCGTGGCCGCCGGCACGCAAGGATTCTTCAACCGGCACCAGCTGACCAGCTGCAGGGAGAACTTGAAACAGGGAACCGGACAATCTCCTTCTCCGAGAGGTCACCGCCGGCACACGCGAAGACACGCTCTCGAAATCCTGCTTCTCCTCTGGGCGCTGCTGGCCAGCGGGCCGTTGTTGGCGGTCCAGCTGGTGGTCAATCCCTCCGCTCCCGACACCAAACTCTCCCCCTCGACCGTTCGCGCCCTTTTCAACATGCGGCTCCTCCAGTGGCCCGACGGCACACCCGTCCGGGTCTACGTGCTGCCGGACGACGACACGCTGCACCGCCAGTTCTGCAAACGGTACCTGGGGGTCTTCCCCCATCAGCTCCGTTACTCCTGGAACCGCAGGGTCTACTCCGGCATCGGGCAGTCCCCGCACCAGGTGGAGAACGTGGAGGAGATGCGTCGACGAATCGCCGACACGCCCGGCGCCATCGGTTACCTTCCCGAGGACCTGATTGATGACAGCGTACGAGCAATCGAAATGGAATAGCCTGGCCGCTCTTTTGCTGGCGGTGGTCCCGGGGCTCGCCTTCTCTGGAGAAGGCCCGGAGTGGCTCGAACGCCTGCAACTGCATGCCTTCCTTTCCCAGGGGTATGTCCACACCACCCACAACCAGTTCATGGGCGACTCGGAGGAAGGCAGCCTCGACTTCCGGGAAGCGGGCGTCAACCTCTCGCTGAGGCCTTCCCCGTCCTGGCTCTTCTCCGCCCAGCTGTTGTCGCGCAAGGCCGGCGAAATGAGCAACGGCAGCGTCAACCTCGACTACGGCCTGGTGGACTTCACCCCCTTCTCCAGCGAGACGTGGCGCATCGGCGTGATCGGCGGCCGCTTCAAGAACCCGATAGGCCTCTACAACGACACCCGCGACGTCCCCTTCACCCGGCCCAGCGTCTTTCTGCCCCAGTCCATCTACTGGGAAAAGTTACGGGACATCATGCTCTCGTCCGACGGAGGTCAGTTCCACGGTGAGTTCTTCCACGGCCGCCACAGCCTGCTGCTGGAACTCGGCATCGGCCGCTTCACCACCAACGAGAACCTGGAATGGGCCTACCTGGGCAACGACTGGCCGGGAGCGTTCGAAAACGACGGCCTGAGCAGGGTGGGCCGGCTGCAGTACGAGTTCGAGGAGGGGCGGGTCCGCCTCGCCCTGAGCGGAATCGAGGCGAATCTCCGCTTCGAGGCGGAGCCGGGCCTGCCGACGGTGGGCTCAGGCAAAACCCGTATCGACTATTGGGTGGCCTCCTTCCAGTACAACGCCGAGCGTTGGAGCCTGACGGCGGAGTACATGCGCGAACCGGTCGAATGGCAATCCTATCTTCCCCCCACCTTCAACGATTCCAGAGAGGCCGAGGGCTATTACCTGCAGGGAACCTGGAGGACCACCGAGGCGTGGGAGGTGCTGCTCAGGTACGAGGCTGCCTATCTCGACCGCCACGACCGGGACGGCAGCAGGCAGAGCAGCCTCAGCGGCCTGCCGGCGCACCTCTATTTCAGCAGGATTTGGTCTCTCGGCCTCACCTGGCACATCACCAGCCACATGATGCTGCGCGGCCAGTTCGACATCGCCGACGGCACCGCACCCCTGTCGGCCAGGGAAAACCCCGATCCCGCGGCCATGGAACGACACTGGAAACTGTTCTCCCTGCTCTTCTCGGTGGGATTCTGAAGCGCAACCATGTCCCGGCCCGAAGCCCATACCGCACCCCCGGGCCGACGCCCCTTCCTCAGCCTGAAGTGGAAGGCGGTGCTGCTGCTGAGCCTGGTCCTGGCGACGGTCAACCTGACCCTGGTGTCATTGAACGTGGTCCGCCTGCAAGAGCAGTTCGAACACCACCGCCGCAGCCTCTCCGAACGCCAGACGCTGCAGTTCGAGGCACTGGTGGAGCGCAGCTTCTCCAACCTCGAGCGCCTGGCTCCCCTGCTGGTCGAGAGCGGCAACGGGGAACCCTCGCCCATCCTTCTCCGCGACAGGCTCTCCGACCGCCTGGACAACCGCGCGGCGGCGCTGGAGATCGATTGGGACATCACCGCCCTCGTCTTCATGGACCACGGCGGCAGGGTGCACTACCGGCAGGGCATGACCAGGATTCCGGCAGCGCTGCTGCAGATCATGCACGGCGCCAGGAAATCGGAAACCACGCGCAGGATCCTGCTCTGCCTGGAGGAGTGCCGCCAGTATGTCGCCGTTCCGGTCCTCGACCAGGACCGGCTGGCCGGGATCCTGCTGCTCGGAAGAACCATCGCCGACGCGGTCTCCAGCTTCCGGCAGATCACCGGCTCGGACCTGGCCGTGCTCACCGCCACTTCCCCCTCCACCCCGTCCGGTACCGGCCCCGGACGGATCGGGCTGCCCGCCTGGAACCGCTGGCTCGCCCTGGCCTCCAGCTCGGAGCACTTGGTCCCCCTGCTGCAGGCGCTCTCCGCGGAGGCCGACCTCAACCAGATCGGCGAGCGCGACCCCTACCGCTACCGGCACGGTGACAGAACCTACGACCTCCTCCGCATCCCGGGCGGACAGCTTCCCTGGAGCGGTTTCGACGACTACCTGGTGATCAGCGACATCACCCCGGAAGTGGAGTACATCCGGGCCGCGCACCGCCAGAGCATGGCGGTGGGACTGGCGGGTTTTGCGATGTCGGAACTGTTACTGCTGCTCCTGCTGGGCACGCCCATGAACCGCCTGAAACGGCTGGCCTCCATGCTACCGAGACTGGCCGAAGGCAAGACACGGCAGGTGAAATCCGAGCTCGCCGCGCCCCCCCGCAAGGGCTTCGAGGACGAGATCGACATCGCCGACCACGCCACCGCGGTCCTGGCCGAGCGCCTCGAGGAGCTGAACCGCGAGGTCGAGGAGCGCACCCGCAGCCTGATCGAGCGGAGCG
>JALWGP010000288.1:14121-28914 GCA_027038775.1 Sedimenticola sp.
GAGCGAGGCGCTGGCCCGCGAACGGGACTTCGTCGCCGGGCTGCTGAAGAGCGCCCAGGTGGCCATCCTCACTCTGGACCCCCGGGGCCGCATCCGGAGCATCAACCCCGAGGGAGAGCGCATCACCGGCAGGGAGGCGTCGACGATCGGACGGGAGCACTTCCTCGACCTGCTGGAACAGGACTCACACAGCGAGGAGCTGGCCAGGGCGCTGCGCATGCTGGCACTGGGGGAGCTGCACTCCTACCAGCATGAGAGCCATCTGCGTTCCCTGGACGGCAAATTGCGGACCATCTCCTGGGTCCACTCGCGGCTCTCCGGCTCCGCCTCCGACCGCGACGCGGTCATTCTCTCGGTGGGGCTCGATACCACCAAGCGGAAAGAGGCGGAAACCAGCCTTGCCTGGCTGGCCGATCACGACCCGTTGACCGAACTGATCAACCGCAGGCGGTTCCAGCAGGAGTTCCAGGCCATCCTCTCGCTCACCCTGCGCTACCGGCACGAGGGTGCACTGCTCTTCTTCGACCTCGACCAGTTCAAGTACGTCAACGACACCAGCGGACACCAGGCGGGGGACGTCATGCTGAAGCTGGTGGCCGGTGCCCTGCGGCAGATCGTGAGGGAGAGCGACCTGCTGGCCCGCCTCGGCGGCGACGAGTTCGCCCTGGTGATGCCGGAGACCGATGCCGCCGGCGCCACGCGCATGGCGAGCCGCATCCTCGACGGCCTGTCACGGATCGAGCTGCCGACACACGGCCACGTCCACCGGATATCGGCCAGCATCGGCATTGCCCTCTTCCCGACCCACGGCAACCGGGTGGAGGACCTCATGGCCCACGCCGATCTCGCCATGTACCAGGCCAAGGAGGTCGGTCGCGGCCGCTGGCACCTCTTCTCCTGGGACGAGCAGAAACGGAAACAGCTCAACGAGGAGGTGTACTGGAAGCAGCAGATCGAACTGGCCTTGCAGGAAGAGCGCTTCTTCCTCGACTTCCAGCCCATCATCGAGATCGGGACCCGAAGGATCAGTCACTACGAAGTGCTGATCCGGATGCGCGAACGGGATGGCAGTGTCGCACTGCCTGGTAAGTTCATCCCGGTGGCCGAGCGCACGGGGCTCATCCACCGCATCGACCACCTGGTGCTCACCCGGGCCATCGAGGTGCTGGCGAGCCATCCCCACACGGACTTCACGCTCTCGATCAACCTCTCCGGCAAGGTGGTGGACGAACAGGAGTTCCTGCCCCTGCTTCGCAGGCTGCTGGAGCAGAGCGGTATCGATCCGCACCGCCTGCTCATCGAGATCACCGAGACCGCGGCGCTGGCGGACATCCCTGCCGCGGCGCAGCTGATGTCCAGCGTGCGCGCACTGGGATGCAGGACGGCGCTGGACGACTTCGGAGCGGGTTTCTCCTCCTTCTTCTACCTGAGGGAGCTGTCACTGGACATGGTCAAGATCGACGGCAGCTTCATTCGCAACCTGCCACGCAGCAGCGAGGACCGCATATTCGTCCACGCCATCACCGAAGTGGCACGAGGCCTGGGCAAGCAGACCATCGCGGAATTCGTCGAAGACGAAGAGACCCTTCAAATGCTGCACGAACTGCGGGTGGACTACGCCCAGGGGTACCACATCGGCAGGCCCGGCCCCCTGCCAGAAGAAGCCGGCAGCTGACCCGGGGCGTCGCTCAGACCGCCTCCCGCGCCCGGGGTGGACCCTCCGCACGCTCCCCTTCTTCCAGGCGGCGGACGATGAGGGAACAGGGATGGGGCTCGACAGGCAGGGGAATGCGTACCCTCCAACCGCTCCCCGGTGCCACCTGCAACGCCCTTCCATCCTCGCCCTGCATGGCTTCCAGCCTGAAAGAATGGACACCCTCCGGCGTGATCAGCTCCAGCCGGTCCCCCACCTGGAAGCGGTTCTTCACCTCCACCAGGCCGGGCTCCCCCGCCACGGGCTCCGCCACGAACTGCGCCCGGCTCGAACGGGAGGCGCCCTGCCGGTAGTTCTGCAGCTCCGCGGTCTCGTGGCGCTGGAAGAAGCCGTCGGTGTAGCCGCGGTGGGCCAGGCTCTCCAGTTCGGTCATGAGCGAGGGGTCGAAGGGCCGTCCCGCCACGGCGTCATCGATGGCCCTGCGGTAGATGCGCGTGGTCTGGGCGGTGTAGTAGTGGGACTTGGTGCGCCCCTCGATCTTGAGGCAGTCCACGCCGATCTCAACCAGCCGCTGCACGTGCTCCACCGCGCGCAGGTCGCGCGAGTTGAGGATGTAGGTGCCATGCTCGTCCTCCTCGATGGGCATGAACTCGCCAGGGCGGGTGGGCTCCTCGAGGTAGTGGACCTGGTCTGCCTGTGGGTGGCGCCCCGTCTCCTCCGCCTTGGTCGAGCCCCCTTCGCTCACCCGGTACTCCCAGCGGCAGGCGTTGGTGCAGGTGCCCTGGTTGGCGTCACGATGGTTGAAATAACCCGACAGCAGGCAGCGCCCCGAGTAGGCGATGCAGAGTGCCCCGTGCACGAATACTTCCAGCTCCATGTCGGGCACCGCCTGGCGGATCTCCTCGATCTGATCCAGCGAGAGCTCGCGCGAAAGGATCACCCGGGTGAGCCCCTGGCGCTGCCAGAAGCGGACGCTGGCCGAGTTCATGGTGTTGGCCTGCACCGAGAGGTGCACCGGCAGCTCCGGCCAGTGCTCGCGCACCAGCAGGATGAGGCCGGGATCGGCCATGATGAAGGCGTCGGGCCCCATCTCCACCACCGGGCGGATGTCGTCGAGGAAGGTGTGCAGCTTGGCATCGTGGGGCATGACGTTCACCGCCACGAAGAACTGCTTGCCCCGGGCGTGGGCCTCCTCGATGCCGATCCGCAGGTTGTCGTGCAGGAAGTCGTTGTTGCGCACGCGCAGGCTGTAGCGCGGCAGGCCGGCGTAAACCGCATCGGCACCGTAGACGAAGGCGTAGCGCATGTTGCGCAGGGTGCCGGCGGGAGAGAGGAGTTCGGGGCGTTTCACTTTGCGGAAGGCTCGAATGCAGGATCGATCATTCTACAAGATCATTGTAGGAGCGGCGCCCCCGCCGCGAACCCGACCCGCAGGAGCGGCGCCCCCGCCGCGAATGTTCGGATTCGGCCCGGGGCGGGCCTCCTACGTAAGCTGCGGAAAATCAGTGCCTCCGCCCGGTATACCGGAACTTGCGGAAGAACTTGGGCTGGTGCAGCCACACCAGCTCCCCCCTGCCGAACTCCACCCCGCTCCAGTCGGATGCGGGAAAGTCCAGGCGCGCCATGGCCGCCGTGGGCATGCGCACCCGCCCGCCACAGAAACGGAGCACCAGCTCCGACCAGGTGGGTTCGTGCCCCACCAGCATCACCCGGACGGGCCTTGCCGGCAGCCGGTGGATCAGTTCCAGCACCCCCTCGGCATCCGCGCCGTAGAGCTCGTCGCTGTACACCACTTCGGGCGACCAGTCGCCGGCGCGCAGGGCCAGGTCTAGGGTGGCACGGGCGCGCAGGGCGGGGGAGCAGACCACCAGCTCGGGCAGCGGCTGTCCCGAGGCCACCAGCAGCATGCCCATGTTCTGCGCATCCCGTTCACCGCGCAGGGAGAGCGGACGATCGTGGTCGCTGGCGAAGGGCGCGTCCCAGTCGGACTTGCCGTGGCGGAAGAGGATCAGTTTTCGGCTCATGCCATGGACTGGTAGTAGAGGTTCTGGGGATGCTTGGCCTCAGCGAAAAAATACCACCGTTCCGCCACCAGGCCCAGGTACTGGGCGGCAAAGGCGGCCACCGGCAGCCCCGGCGAGGCGAGCCAGTAGGAGGCCGCCAGCAGCAACAGGGGCACCACGAAGACCATCACCAGGAAGAAGAGCCGCACCAGGGCCACGGTGGTGTGCGAAGCGCCGTGGAAGAACTCACGCGTGTTGAAGGAACCGCCCATGAACCCCTGGGACTTCTGCTCGATGCGGTTGTGGCGAATGCCGATGGCGGTTTCCAGGGTGCTCTTGTGCACCAGGCGGGCGTTGCGCCGCAGGGAGAGCAATCGGCTCACGCCCGCGGCCAGGGTGAAGACCACCGCCCAGGCCCCGAAAAAGCCCACCAGGTCCACCCCGCTCCAGGCAGAAAAGGCGGCGGCCAGCATGAAGCCGGAAGCGATGCCGAAAAGGGTGAAGTTGACCAGCGTGAAGGGCGAGTGCCACTCCTCGATAAACTGGATGCTGGCGTAGATCATGGCGGTGCAGCCGAACAGCGCAAAGGCGGCCAGCGCACCCAGCACCCCGGTGAGCAGGGTGGCGTCCACCGGGATCACCCCCTTGATGCGGAACAGGGGCTGAGTCCATCCCAGCCAGTGGATCACACCGTAGAGGAACACCAGGAACATGAACACCGGCAGCACGATCACCTCGCGCGAGAGCCAGGAGGTGCGCCACTGGCTGGCCGCGCGCCAGGCGCGCTCGGGACGCCCCAGGTGGAAGATCGAGGCGACCAGGCCGGCCACCAGGAAGGCCAGGCTGAGCGCGCTCCCCACGGCATAGAAGCGCACGCTGTCCTGGGGCTGGAGCAGGTTTGCCAGGGAGTAGACCTGCCCGGTGACCAGTGCCAGGAAGAGCCCCTGGCCCACGCCGATGAGGGTGGTGAGGAAGATGACGGAGAAGGCTGGGTGCATGGGTATCGATCCTGAGTCTGTCAAACCAACATCAGAAGGCCACGTCGTCCAGGGTCTCGCCCTCGGCGGCCGGCAGCGGGCCCTCCTTGCGCAGCGGGTTGTCGGCCCGCACCAGCTCGTCCTCGAAGATCTGGATGCGGGTCTTGCGCCGCGGCAGGTAATGGTTGGCCGGCTTGGTGCCCCACTCCGGCATCAGCTGGTAGCCGCCGTTCTCGCGGATGGCCAGCGACACCTCCGAGTCGGGGTCGTGCACGTCGCCGAAGAGTCGCGCGCTGGTGGGACAGGCCAACACGCAGGCGGGCTTGCGCTCGGCCTCGGGCAGGGACTCGTCGGTGATGCGGTCGATGCAGAGGGTGCACTTCTTCATCACCTTCTGGTGCTCGTCCAGCTCGCGCATGCCGTAGGGGCAGGCCCAGGAGCAGTACTTGCAGCCGATGCACTTGTCGTAGTCCACCAGCACCACGCCGTTGTCCTCGCGCTTGTAGGAGGCGCCGGTGGGACAGACGGGCACGCAGGGCGGCTCCTCGCAGTGGAGGCAGCTCTTGGGAAAGTGGACCGTCTCGGTCCGCGGAAACTCGCCGATCTCGAAGGTCTGCACCCGGTTAAAGAAGGTGCCGGTGGGGTCCTTGTCGTACGGGCGGTGGTCGGTGAGCGGGCCCGCCCAACCCGAGGTCTGCCACTCCTTGCAGGAGGTGACGCAGGCGTGACAGCCCACGCAGACGTTGAGATCGATCACCAGTGCCAGCTGGGTCATTTTCCCCTCCCGAAGATCCGGCCGAACTTCCCGGCCACGTAGTCCTGCCATTTCGGCCGACGATGGGTCTGCCCCGGCAGCGGCTTCTGCGCCTTGAACTGGGGCCAGCTCTGCTCCGGCTCCTCGTCACCTGCTTTGCAGATCCGCACCCGCACGTCGAACCAGGCCGCCTGGCCGGTGACGGGATCGGAGTTGGAGAGATGCTCGCCCGACTCGCAGGGGGGCAGCTCTTCCGAGATGAGGTGGTTGAGCAGGAACCCCTTCTGCGACTCGTTGGCGCGCGGGGTCAGGCCCCAGGCGCCCGCCGCCTTGCCGATGGCGTTCCAGGTCCAGACGGTGCCCGGCTCCACGGCGTTGGAGAAGCGCGCCATGCAACGCACCTTGCCGTGGGGCGACTCCACCCAGATCCAGTCGCCGTCCCCGAAGCCGTTGGCCCGGCCCACCTCCGGGTTGACGAAGAGGTAGTTGTGGGTGTGGATCTGGCGCAGCCAGGCGTTCTGGCTGTCCCAGGAGTGGTACATGGCCATGGGCCGCTGGGTGAGGGCGTTCAGCGGATAGGCCTGGGTGTCCACCAGCCGCGACTCCAGGGTCTCGTGGTAAAAGGGCAGCGGATCGAAGTACTGCTCGATGCGCTTGCGCAGCCGCTCCGGCGGCTGCTTTCCCGGCCGCTTGCCCTGGGCGGCGAGACGGAACTTCTGCAGCACCTCCGAGTAGAGGTGCAGGGTGATGGGCTCGGCGTATCGGGTCATGCCGTGGGCCCGGGCCCACTCCAGGTAGCCCCGGTTCCAGTTGCGCATGTACTGGTAGGAGCGCGGCAGCTCGTAGTGGAAGACGCAGTTGTTCTTGGCGTACATCTCCCACTGGCGCGGATTGGGCTCGCCCTTGAGGAACTTCTCGCCCCCCTTGCCCCGCCATCCGGCGAGGAAGCCGATGCCCGAGCCCGGCGAGGTCTCGTAGTTGACGATGAAATCGGGGTAATCGCGGAACTTGCGGCTGCCATCCTCGTGAACGAAGGCGGGCAACTTCAGGCGCGAACCCAGCTCGATGAGCACCTCCTGGAAGGGCTTGCACTCGCCCGTGGGTTCCACCACCGGGATGCGCACCGCGTCCACCGGCCCCGAGTACTCGGAAATGGGCCGGTCCAGCATGGACATGGCGTCATGCCGCTCGAGATAGGTGGTATCGGGCAGCACCAGGTCGGCGAAGGCCACCGTCTCCGAGGCAAAAGCGTCGGCGACGATGAGGAAAGGGATCCGGTACTCGCCGTTTTCGTCCTTGTCGGTGAGCATCTTCCGGATCTCGCTGGTGTGCATGGACGAGTTCCAGGCCATGTTGGCCATGAACAACATCAGGGTGTCGATACGGTAGGGATCACCCCGCCAGGCGTTGGTGATGACGTTGTGCATCAGGCCGTGCACCGAGAGGGGATACTCCCAGGAAAAGGCCTTGTCGATGCGCACCGGCTCGCCGGCCTCGTCCACGAAGAGATCGTCCGGGCTCGCCGGCCAGCCCAGGGGCATGCCGTTGAGGGGCGTCTCCGGCTGCACGTCCTCCGGCCCCTTCGGCGGCTTGGGACAGGGCGGAATGGGCCGTGGGAAAGGGGCCTTGTGGCGGAAACCGCCGGGGCGGTCGATCGTGCCCAGCAGGGTCATGAGGATCCCCAGGGCGCGGATGGCGTGGAAGCCGTTGGAGTGGGCCGCCAGCCCGCGCATGGCGTGGAACGCCACGGGATTACCAGTGACGGTGTCGTGGTCGTTGTCCCAGCAGTCGGTCCACTGGATGGGCAGTTCGATCTTCTGGTCACGGGCGGTGACCCCCATCTCGTGGGCCAGGCGGCGGATGGTCTCGGCGGGAATGCCGGTGATCCCCTCTGCCCACTCGGGCGTGTAGTCGTCCACGCGCTCCTTGAGCAGCTGGAAGGCGGGCTTCACCGGGGTGCCGTCGTCGAGCACGAACTCGCCCAGCAGGCGCGGGTCGCAGCCGGGCGTGTGGGTGCCCATGGCCACGTTGAGCTCGCGATCCCACCAGAGCTTGTTCTGGGGGTCGAAGCAGCCCTCCTCCACGTGCATCTCCACCCGCTGGAAGAGGCCGTGGTCGTCGCGACCGGGGTCGTCAACCACCAGCTCCGCGGCATTGGTGTACTGCACCAGGAAATCGCGGTCGTAGAGCCCCTGCTTGATCAGCTCGTGGACGATGGCCAGCAGCAGGGCGCCGTCGGTACCCGGCCGGATGGGCACCCACTCGTCGGCAATGGCCGAGTAGCCGGTGCGGATGGGGTTGATGGAGATGAAGCGTCCGCCGCGCCGCTTGAACCTGGAGATGGCGATCTTAAGCGGGTTGGAGTCGTGGTCCTCGGCGGTACCGATCATGACGAAGAGCTTGGCCCGCTCCAGGTCGGGGCCGCCGAACTCCCAGAAGGAGCCCCCGATGGTGTAGATAAGCCCCGCCGCCATGTTCACCGAACAGAAGCCGCCATGGGCGGCGTAATTGGGGGTGCCGAACTGCTTGGAGAAAAGGCCGGTCAGCGCCTGCATCTGGTCGCGACCGGTGAAAAGGGCAAACTTCTTGGGATCGGTCCCGCGGATCTTCGACAGCCGCTCCTCCATGATCTGGAAGGCACGCTCCCAGGAGATCTCCTCGAATTCCGACTCACCCCGCTCGGCCCCCTCCCTGCGCAGCAGGGGTTTGGTGAGGCGCGCCGGCGAGTACTGTTTCATGATACCCGAGGCGCCCTTGGCGCAGATCACCCCCTGGTTGTGGGGATGCTCGGGGTTACCCTCGATGTGGCGCACTTCGCCGTCGCGCAGCGTGACGCGGATGCCACAGCGGCAGGCGCACATGTAGCAGGTGGTGTTCTTGATCTCCACCCGGCCGACGGCGCGGTCGGAGTAGTCGACGGGATCCAGCATGGAAGGAGCCTGACAGGGTCTGGAAACAGTCTATTATAATATTAGACTGTCCTAATATAAAGCCTGAAACAGGCCCCTTGTTTCCAGGCGCGGTTCAGCAGCCGCAACCCTGCTGCAGCCGCGGCAGATCGAGGATCCTCACCGAGCGGCAGGAGACCTCGATGACGTTCTCCCGCTCCAGCGTGTGGATGATGCGGGAGAAGGTCTCGGGCGTGAGGTTGAGCAGGGAGGCGGTGTTGGCCTTGGTATCGGGCAGCTCCACCAGGTGGCTGTCGTTGCCCCGCGCCCTGGACTGCTCGATTTCGCGCAACAGGTAGCCCACCACCCGCTCTCTCGATGTCTGCAGGCAGAGCGCCTCCATCTGGGAGAAGAGATCGCAGATGCGGCGGCTCATGCCGTCCAGCAGGTGCTGCTTCAGTCCATCGTCACGCTGGAGCAACTCCAGGAAAACGTCCCGTTCGATGAAGAGCAGCTTCGAATCCCGGATGGCTTGGGCGTAGAAGGGCCAGGGGTGGCCCGCCAACACCATGGATTCACCAAAACTCTGCCCGGGACTGATGATCTCGACGATCTTCTCGTTGCCGCGGGAGGAGAGAAAGGCCAGCTTGACCTTGCCTTCCAGGAGAAAGTAGAAGCCCAGGACCCGTTCGCCCTTGGCAAAGATCTGTTCATTCCTCAGGACCGAGAGTTCACGAGCCCGCCTGGAAATCAGGTAGAGGGAATCGCCATCCACCCCGGCAAACAGCGACATCCTGGCCAGGGCGCCTGATATAGCGTATGCATCCATCGCTCCATCCTCGAGTGCAGGTAAACACGGGTTTTCCGACCCACGTTCCACCTGGAAGATGCTGCATATCCGGGGAACTATACGGCGAGGTCTTGGTTTTATTTCAATCCATTCTGTAATTTGGCCGGTTCTGGTTCATTGATAATTCGCAACACCGGGAGAAACATGGTTTGACCGGGATCAAGTATGGCACACGCTCGCCGGATAGGCCCCGTGGAAACCCGGCCCCCGGCAAGAAAAAAGAGGCGTGCGATTCTTCGCACGCCTCTTTTTTCGTCGCTCCGATCCGCCTTATTTGGCGGGCTGGGCGGGTGCCTGCGGAGCCTGGGGTGCCGCGGGAGCAACCGGCGGCGCATAGGGTCCGTAGGGCGCACCATAGCCGTAGGGAGGATAGGCCCACCAGGGACCGTAGTAATCGTAGTAACGATCACGCCAGTAGTTGCGGCCCCACCCGCGGCCACTGCCGGAAGCGTGCATGCCGAAATCGAAATCGCCGGCGCCGTCGCCCCAGCCATCCCACCAGTCGTCCCAACCACGGTGACCCCAACCGTCGTCCCAGGGACCCCACCAGGCGGAGGCGGAGCCTGCAGCGGCAATCAGCGCTGCAAATGCTGCAACCTTGAGCGTCTTTTTCATGTCATCTCTCCTTTTGGATGAAACGAACAATGCATCATGCCTGCTCGATCCGGCACTGCATTGATCGGCAGACCGTTATCGGAAAGCTTCGTACAGCTGGGCTTTCTCAAGTGTTAGTATTTAATCTTTTACTAATATAGTCAATCGGTATTATCAATGTGGAAATTTACAGTGATTGACTATTCGAAATCCTCTTCCTCCAGGGGCGGATTGCCGTCGTGGACCATGTAGTTACGCCGCTGGGTATAGGATTCGCGGTGGAAGATATACGGATCCAGGGCCGCCGACTCGACCACCTTCTCCGCCCGCAGCAGATCGGCGCGGCGATCCACGTAGCGGAGCGTCCAGAGTGTCCAGCCCAACTGGTTGTCGCCGATCCGGTAGTAGATGGGGTTGCTCACCCAGTCGACGGCGAAACCCGCACCATCCCGGATACTGCTCGACCCGATGATGGGCAGCACCAGGTAGGGCCCGGGGGGCACGCCCCATTTTCCCAGGGTCTGGCCGAAATCTTCGTCGTGCTTCTCCAGCCCCCAGGTGGTGGCCACGTCCATGAAGCCGAAGAACCCCAGGGTGGAGTTGATCGCCAACCTGCCAAGGTCGGACAGGGCTTCCTTCACCTTGAACTGCAACAGGTTGTTGAACGCGGTCGGAATTTCGTCCAGGTTGTTGAAGAAGTTGGTGATGCCGCGATCGATGGGCTCGGGCGTGATCTTCTGATATCCCTTCGCCAGCGGCTTGGCCACGTAGGTGTCGATGTGCTGGTTCAGCGCGAACATGGAGCGGTTGAAGGGTTCCAGCGGATCGCCCGGCTCGGGTTCCATGCCCACCCAGCTGGCGCAGCCGCCAGTGCCCAGAACGGATGCCAGGAGCAGCAGTGTGCCCCCCGCCCTCTTCGCGAATGAAAGTTTCATCTGCATGTTGCCCTCCTTGCCCCCGATCCTACCAGTAGAGCGGGGTCACGCTGTATCCGGCGTTCTGCAAAAGTTTGACCAGTCCCTCATTTCCCGGGAGGTGTAGCGCGCCCACCGCCACCAGCGTCCCTCCCTGTTCCAGTATCGGCAGCAATCGCTGAAACATTCGTAAATTTCTCTCTTCGATGAGCACCCGCCGGAACCAGGCCGACAGCGCTTGATCCCCGGCCGCATCGTACTCCAGGCTCAATGCCCGCAATCGCTCCAGGTCACCCGCCAGGTAGGCCTGCGTCAGATGTTCCAGCTGCATGGCAAGCGAATCCTGCTGTTCCAGCACCTCTTCGAGCATGCGGACCTGGAGGGCCCGGGGCAGGTCGTCGAAGAGCGCCATCTGCTCCTGCGCCGTCTCCAGGGCGACGAGCCGCTTGCCCGCCGCCAGCGCCCGCTGCTGGATCACCTGGTCCATGGCCGGACCCTGGAGTTCCGGGGTGCCCAGGGTCACCGCCACCGCCCAGGGCTTCATCCGTTCCAGCAGCAACTCGGGCACCCCCTTCTCCTGCATGGGGGCCAGCACCCGCCGGTAGAGTCCCTGCCCCAGCAGCTGCGACAGTTTCTGGTCCGCGGGCAGCAGCATCGCCAGGCTGGCACTCACCAGGGAACCGGCATCGGGCAGGATCTCCAGCGCCACCTGGTCCACCTCGGCCATGGGCTGGCGCACGCGGTCCAGCACCGAGATGACGCGACTGTCGTCACTGTGCATGGTACCTAGCAGGTAGTGAGTGGGCTGCCCGGGCCTGCTGAAGCTGTAGAGAACACTCTGCCCCGCCGCCGACAAGGCGGTGCCGCACAACCCCAGCCAGAGAACGAGCGGCCAGAGGATTCGCTTCGCCAAACGGCTCATCATGACTTATCCTTGCTGCCGTGAACGAGAAAGAATCTCATCCTACCATCGACCAGCGCTTCCGGGGATTCCTGCCCGTGGTGGTGGACGTGGAGACCGCCGGTTTCGACGCCGCACGCGACGCCCTGCTGGAGATCGCCGCTGTCATCATCGAGATGGACGAGACAGGTCGCCTCTACCCGGGCCAGACGGTGAGCTGCCACGTGGAGCCCTTCGAGGGCGCCAACCTGGATCCCAAGGCGCTGGAGTTCAACGGCATCGACCCCTGGCACCCCTTCCGCCAGGCGCTGCCGGAACGGGAGGCACTGCAGACCATCTTCACTCCAGTGCGCCAGGCGGTGAAGAGAAACCACTGCCGCCGCGCCATCCTGGTGGGCCACAACGCCTTCTTCGACCTGGGCTTCATCAACGCCGCAGTGGAACGCACCGGCATCAAGCGCAACCCCTTCCACCCCTTCAGCACCTTCGATACCGTCACCCTGGCGGGACTGGCCTACGGCCAGACGGTGCTGGCCCGCGCCGCGGTCGAGGCGGGCATCGAGTGGGACGGGAAGGAGGCGCACAGCGCCCTCTACGACACGGTGAAAACAGCAGAACTCTTCTGCGCCGTGGTCAACCGCTGGCAGGAGCTGGTGGAGCTGGAGCGGCATGTCGTCTCCACCGATTCATGAAAAAAGGCGGGGATGGCCCCGCCTTTTCCCGGTTTCGTCAAGAAACCAGTGTCAGCTTTCTTCGCCCTCCTCTTCCCTGGGCCACTTCTTGGCTGCCTCCTTCACCATCTTCTGCAACTCCCCGCGCTCGAGCAGCTCCAGGGTGATGTCGCAGCCGCCGATGAGCTCCCCGTCGATGTAAATCTGGGGAAAGGTGGGCCAGTCGGCGAATTTCGGCAGATTCTCGAAGATCTCGGGATCCGCCAGCACGTTCACGTAAGCGAACTTTTCACCGCACTGCTGCAGCGCCGCCGCCGCACGCGAGGAGAAGCCGCACTGCGGGAACTGGGGCGTCCCCTTCATGTAGATGAGGATTGGGTTATTCTCTACCTGTTCTCTGATTCTCTCCAGTGGATCCATGCTCTTCTCACTCCGGAATGGGCTGTTTCTGGTTACGGGGAACCCCGGGGGGTCACCCTGTCGTTGGACAGCCATTCTACCCCCACCGTGAAACCACATAAACCTGGCGAACTGCCCGGGCATCCCCTCCCCGGCCCGCCGGAACCTCTGGTCGTGGTCCCGGTCTTACCGTAAAATCGGATCGTTCCGATAACAACAGCCAAACCGAGGAGAGAGACAAGCAATGAACCGTTTCGAGGAACAAACCCTTGCACGTGGTTACGAAGGCGCCTTCGCCACCAACAAGGTCATCAAGAACACCTACCTGCTGCTGTCGGCCACCCTGCTCTTCAGCGGCCTCATGGCCCTGGTCTCCCTGTTCCTGGCCGTGCCCCTGTGGACCTACACCGTCTCGGTGATCGTAGCCATGCTGCTGGGCATCTTCGTGCTGCCCCGCACCCAGGACTCGGCTGCGGGGCTCGGTGTCATCTTCGCCATCACCGGCCTCATGGGATTCGGCCTGGGCGCCGTCATCAGCCTCTACCTGCAGCTGCCCAACGGTCCCCAGACCGTGGCCCTGGCCCTGGGCGGCACCGGCGTCATCTTCCTGGGGCTCTCCGGCTACGCCCTGAGCAGCCGTCGTGACTTCAGTTTCATGGGCGGCTTCATCTTCGCCGGCATGATGGTGATGCTGGTGGCAGTGCTGGCCAACATCTTCCTGCAGCTCCCGGCGCTGCAGCTGGCCATCGCCGCGGGCTTCATCCTGCTCATGAGCGGCTTCATCCTGTTCCAGACCAGCCAGATGGTGCACGGTGGAGAGACCAACTACATCAGCGCCACCTACGGCCTCTACCTCTCCATCTTCAACCTCTTCATCAGCCTGCTGCAGATCCTGGGCATCTTCGGCGGAGACGAGTGACCGGCACTCGACCATCCCCTGGCGACCCCGGCCCCGCGCCGGGGTTTTCGTTGCCCTGAAGGAGGAGGAACCGCCCATGCAACTCGCCCTGCAGATCGCCAGCGCGGTGCTGGTGGTGATCATGCTGGCCTACCTCTGGCCCGCCGCGAAGCACTGGATGCAGAACGGCCCCAAGGCCGGCCCCGGCGACTGGCGCGCCGCGGCCATCCCCCTGCTGCTGGTGGTGGGATTCGTGATGCTGTTGATCCTGCTGGTGAAGAACTGAAAACCCCGGCCACCTGACGGCAGCCGGGGTTTGATTGTCGCGCGGTTCACCGGATTCCCTTCCGGAACCAACCTCCCTGTCGGCCTGCCCGCTCCGGGGCATCCCCATGCAGCGACGGGGTTCATTCTAGGCAACGCCGCCTCGCGCGGGAATGCGCCCTTTCTCAAGCCGTTGTAGGAAATTTCCGATATCGCCGTGGCGCTTGCCCGGATGTTTCCCCAGGACCCGCCCCACCCTTCAGGCGTGATCCGCTCCTGCCCACCCATGTACGGGCGCAGCGCCTCGGGGATGCGGATGGAGCCGTCGGCCTCCTGGCTGTTCTCCATCACCGCCACCAGGGTACGGCCCACCGCCAGCCCGGAGCCGTTGATGGTGTGCAGCAGCTCCGGCTTGCCGGTTTCGGGATTGCGCCAGCGCGCCTGCATGCGCCGCGCCTGGAAATCGACGAAGTTGGAGCAGGAGGAGATTTCGCGGTACCTCCCCTGCCCCGGCAGCCACACCTCCAGGTCGTAGGTCTTGGTGGCGGAGAAGCCGAGGTCGCCGGTGCAGAGGGTCACCACCCGGTAGGGCAGCTCGAGCAGCTGGAGCACCTTCTCGGCATGGCCGGTGAGCGCTTCGAGGGCGGCGAAGGAGTCCTCCGCCCGCACCGCCTGCACCAGCTCCACCTTGTCGAACTGGTGCTGGCGGATCATGCCGCGGGTGTCCTTGCCGTAGGCGCCCGCCTCCGAGCGGAAACAGGGGGTGTGGGCCACCACCCGGAAGGGCACCGCCTCGGCGGGCAGGATCCGGTCGCGCAACAGGTTGGTGAGCGGCACCTCGGCGGTGGGGATCAGGTACCAGGGCCGCTCCTCCTCCAGGCGGAAGAGGTCCTCGGCGAACTTGGGCAGCTGGCCCGTGCCGTAGAGGGAGGCGTCGTTGACGACGTAGGGAACATAGGTCTCCCGGTAGCCGTGCTCACGGGTGTGCAGGTCGAGCATGAACTGGGCCAGGGCACGGTGCAGTCG
>JALWGP010000289.1:0-6699 GCA_027038775.1 Sedimenticola sp.
ATCCGCCCCTCCACCCACCAGGGCAGGAAGGGCTCGGTGACCGGGGGGTTGCAGGCCTCGATGTGGCGCAGGTAGCCGGTTTTCCTACTCAATCTCCTTCACCTCTTCCTTGGCCCTGAGCCAGGCCTCCTCCCAGGCGTCCAGGTCCAGTCCGCGGGGATCGGTTCCCGCCTCCGCCAGCTGCTTTTCCATGGTGCGGAAGCGCAGCTCGAAGCGGTCGTTGGCCCGGCGCAGCACCTGCTCCGGGTCCAGGCCGAGGAGGCGCACCAGGTTGACCACGGCAAAGAGCAGGTCGCCCGCCTCGTGCACCCGTCCCTTGCGGTCGCCCGAGGCCATGGCCTCCTTCAGCTCTTCCAGCTCCTCCTCCACCTTGGGCAGGCAGGTTTCCGCGTCGGGCCAGTCGAAGCCGACCCGCGCCGCCCGCTTCTGCAGCTTGTCGGCCCGCACCAGGGCCGGCAGGGCGCGGGCCACGCCGTCCAGCACGCTGGAGGGCTCGCCCCGCCGGCGCCGTTCGCGCTCCTTCTCGGCTTCCCAGGCCTCGCGCAGGGCCTCGTCGTCGCCCGCCTCGACGTCACCGAAGACATGGGGATGGCGGCGCAGCATCTTTTCCACGATGGCGTCCACCACGTCCTCGAAGGCAAAGGCTCCCTGCTCCTCCGCCATGCGGGCGTGGAAGACCACCTGGAACAGCAGGTCACCCAGCTCCCCTTTCAGCTCCTCCAGGTCGCCGTGTTCGATGGCGTCGGCCACCTCGTAGGCCTCCTCGACGGTGTAGGGGGCGATGGTGGAGAAGTCCTGCTTCCGGTCCCAGGGGCAGCCCGTCTCGGGATCGCGCAGGCGGCGCATGATCTCCAGCAGTTCCTCGATTCGGTGTGGCATCTCGTGGATCCGGTCGGTGGTCCGCCACAGGATAGGGGGTGGGGGCGACCGGGGCAAACGCTGGTCTACAATTGGGGTACGGCATCACACGGAGGAGAGAGGCTCGTGAAGCGGAAGGCGGTGCTCTTCGACCTGGACGGCGTGCTCTACCAGGGCGAGCAGGCGGTGCCCGGCGCCGCCGGGGCCGTGGCCTGGTTCCAGGAGCGGAAGATTCCCCATCTCTTCCTCACCAACACCACCTCGCGGCCCCGTTCCGCCCTGGTGGAGAAGCTGGCCGCCATGGGAATCCAGGTGTCGGAAGACGACCTCTTCACCCCGCCCGTGGCCGCCCGCCAGTGGCTGGAGCAGCACCGCTGCCACCGGATCGCCCTTTTCGTGCCCGGGGCCACCCGGAAGGAGTTCGAAGGGCTCGACCTCGCCGGCGACGGGGAACAGAGCGCCGGCGCCGTGGTGCTGGGAGACCTGGGCGAGGCCTGGGACTTCGCCACCCTCAACCGCGCCTTCCGCCTGCTGATGGCGGGGCGGGAGACCCCCCTGGTGGCCCTGGGACTCACCCGTTACTGGAAAGCCGAGGAGGGCCTTCGGCTGGACGTGGGCCCCTTCGTCAAGGCCCTGGAGTACGCCACCGGGAAAGAGGCGGTGGTGCTGGGCAAGCCGGCGTCACCCTTCTTCCAGGCAGCCCTGGAACGGCTCGGTGCCCGCGCCGACGAGGCCCTGATGGTCGGGGACGACATCCGCGGCGACGTGGAGGCGGCGCAGCGGGCGGGCCTGCGCGCGGTCCTGGTGCGCACCGGCAAGTTCCGGCCCGCCGACCTGGAGCTGGGCGTCGAGCCCGACGCCGTGCTCGACTCGGTGGCGGAACTGCCCCGCTGGTGGCAGGAACGGGCAGGCGTTTCAGTGGGGTGAAGCGCCCAGCACCAGCTCCTTCTCCCCGATGTCGGAATCCCGCTGGTATCTCACCCGGATGCGGTCGCCGGGACGCTTGTCCATGAGGCTCACCCGCAGCCGGGTGTAACTGGAAACCGGCTGCCCGTCGATGGCGAGAATCCGGTCCCCCTTGCGCAGCCCGGCCTTCTCGGCGCCGCTGGCGCGGGTGACCCCAGTGACCAGGATCCCGTCACCCGAGGTGTCGATCAGGATCCCCATCAGCGGACGCGGCGAGAGTTTCTTCTCCTCGGTGACCACCAGGTAGTCAGCCATGCCCGGCTTCATCTCGCCGTCCGCCGGCAGCAGGATGGCGTAGTCCCCCTCGATGCGCCGCGCCACCCGGCTGGGAATGCCCGAGCCCCAGGCGATGTGGCCGCTGCCGGCAAGCACCACCATCTGTTTGCCGGGATGTGCCTTCAGGTAGTCGGCCACGCTCTGGGCCATGCCTTCGTCCCAGCTGTACTGCACGTCGAGGAAACGTTCGAACTGTCCCTCCCTCTTCCCCTCGTGCCGGGTGAACACCTGGTGCAGCCGCTCGCGGTAGGCCCGGTCCGAGCGATCGATTCTCTCCGGCAACTGGGCCCGGGACTCGGGCTTCAGCCCGTCGATGCCCTTTTCCGATACCTCGTCGGTGATCTCCCGCGGCACGTTGAGGGCGACCACGGGAATGCGGTGCTCCCGGGCGAAGCGGAGAATGGGCCGGTAGAGCCGGTAGTCGAAGCGCCAGCGGTCGAACCACTGGGTCTTCTCCAGCATCTCCGTTTCGGAGATGCGGCCCTCGATGTAGGCGTCGAGCCACTCCTGGAAAGGCCTCTGGAAGAACTCCATGCCGATGGCCAGGTCCACGCCCCGGGCGTGGAGCCCCCGGATCACCGCCAGCTGCAGCAGGTGGTGGCCGTAACGGGAGTGGGTCTCCCCCACGTAGACCACCCGCTTGCGGGCCAGCTCGGGCAGCAGCGCTTCCAGGGTTCCCTTCACCGCTCCGCCGGGGGTGACCACCGTGTAGGGCGCCGGCGGCAGGATCCGCAGCACCTCCAGCTCCTTGCAGCCCGCCAGCAGCAGGGGAAGCAGGAGCGCCAGCTTCCAGGTTGCGCGAAGATTCATTGATTTCCCCGGACTGCCGGTGGCAGTCTTCGTTCTGTTCCGTTTCACAGGGTGTGTCCCATGAGCCGCTATCTTATCAGCCTGCTGCTGTGGCTTCCGGCCCTGGCGGCCGCCGCCGTCCAACCCCCGGTGATCCACCATGAACTGAGGGTGGAGGCCGACCCCGACACCGCCATGCTGCGGGTCACGGACGAGCTCCTGCCCAGAGACCGGAAAGAAACGCTGGAGTTCCTGCTGCACGAGAATCTCGAGCCGCGGCTGCTCTCGCCCGGCGGACGCCTGGTCCGCGGGGATCGGATGAAGGCCGCGGTGCCCGCGCGCCGCTGGCGACTCGAGCTGGACGATCCCGGGGCACCGATCCGGCTGGCCTATACCGGCCGGATCCACCATCCCCCCGAGGCAGGCGCCCTCCACGCCACGCCGGGAACGGTCTCTGCCCGGGGCATCCAGCTCTCCGCCTCCACCCTCTGGTACCCATGGATTCCCGGCCACCTGGTCACCTTCCGGCTCCACCTCTCCCTGCCCGACGGTTGGCACGGCATCAGCCAGGGCAAGCCATCGGACGACGACCGGTCCTGGGAAGAGACCCAGCCCCAGGACGACCTCTACCTGGTCGCCGGCCCCTACCACCGTTACGAGAAACGGTTCGGCCCGCTGAGGGCCATGGTCTGGCTCCGACAACCGGACGAAGCGCTGGCGCAGCGGTACCTCGAAGCCACCGGCCGCTACGTCGATCTCTACAGCCGCCTCGTCGGCCCCTACCCCTACGCCAAGTTCGCCCTGGTGGAGAACTTCTGGGAGAGCGGCTACGGCATGCCCTCCTTCACCCTGCTGGGCCCCACGGTGATCCGCCTGCCCTTCATCCTGCACAGCTCCTATCCCCACGAGATCCTCCACAACTGGTGGGGCAACTCGGTCTATGTCGACTACGACAGCGGCAACTGGAGCGAGGGGCTCACCTCCTACCTGGCGGACCACCTGCTGCGCGAGCAGCGGGGCGGGGGCGCCGCCTACCGGCGCGACGTGCTGCTCAAGTACGCCAACTGGGTGAAAGCGGGCAACGACACGCCGCTGGTGCGCTTCCGCGGCCGCCACGGCGAGGCGAGCCAGGCGGCGGGCTACGGGCGCATGCTCATGTTCATGCACATGCTGCGCCTGGAGCTGGGCGACGAAGCCTTCGTCGAGGGCCTGCGCCACTTCTACCGCGAGAACCGCTTCCGCATCACCGGCTTCGACGACCTGCGCACCGCCTTCGAGGCGGCCTCGGGCAGGAAACTCGGGGTTCTCTTCGAACAGTGGACCCGGCGCACCGGCGCGCCTGCCCTGGTGCTGGAAGCGGTGAAGGTGGAAGCCGGGGAGCACGGCTACCGGCTCACCGGCTCCCTGCGCCAGACCCAGGAAGAGGCCCCTTTCCGCCTGCGGGCGCCGCTCTACGTCCAGCTCGAGAAGGAGCCGGAACCCCGGCTTCACTGGCTGACCCTGGAGGGACGCCGCCTGGAGTTCGAACTGGTATTGGAAAAACGCCCCCTGCGGTTGCGGTTGGATCCCCTCTTCGACCTTTTCCGCCGCCTCGCCCCGGCGGAGATCCCCTCTTCCCTGGGCGCTCTCTTCGCCGCGGAACGGATCCACGTGATCCTGCCCGGCCGTGCATCCGGACCGAGGCGGGACGCCTACCGGACCCTGGCGGAAGCCTGGAAGAGACGTTATCCGCGGGTTCGCATCCTCACGGACAGCGAGCTCGACCGGCTGCCGAAGGAGGGCGCCGACTGGGTGCTGGGGCTGGAGAACCGCTTCGCCGGGCAGGTGTGGGAACCGCTGGGAAAAGAGCGGGTCCGGCTCTCGGACGAAACGGTGGTTCTCGCCGGTAACCGCCACCCGCTGGAGGGCGCCAGCCTGGTGGTCACCCGCCGCGCCACCGTGCCCCTGGGCCTGCTGGTGCTGGGCGATGCGAAGAGGGCCGCTTCCCTGGCGCGCCGGTTGCCCCACTACGGCAAGTACAGCTACCTGCTGTTCGACGCGGAAGGAAAGAACCGTGCGAAGGGGCAGTGGCCCGCGGGAGGCGGCGCACTGGAGGTGGTGCTGGACCCGTCCGCACCCGCCATGACAGTACCGGATCACCCGCCCCTGGCCCGGCTGGCCCGGTGAAGGAGGCTCAACGCCCGTCTTTCTCCTGCAGCGCGTAGAGCCGCCGGATCTCCTCGGGCCAGAGGCCGGGGTTCACCGTCTCCAGGATCAGCGGGATCTCCTCGAAGCGGGGATCGTTCATGATGTAGCGGAAGGGCTCCCAGCCCAGCTTGCCCTTGCCCAGGCTCTCGTGGCGGTCCACCCGCGCACCCAGGTCGGGCTTGGAGTCGTTGAGGTGCATGCCACGCAGGTAGCCGAAGCCGACGACGGCGTCGAACTCGGCGAAGGTCGCCTCGCAGGCCTCGGCGGTGCGCAGGTCGTAGCCGGCGGTGAAGGTGTGGCAGGTGTCCAGGCAGACCCCCACCCGGCTCTTGTCCTCCACCTGCTCGATGATGGTGGCCAGGTGCTCGAAGCGATAGCCCACGTTGCTGCCCTGCCCGGCGGTGTTCTCGATGACGGCGGTGACGCCCCGGGTCTGTTCCAGCGCCAGGTTGATGGACTCGGCCACCCGCCCCAGGCAGGCCTCCTCGCGGATCTTCCTCAGGTGGCTGCCGGGGTGGAAGTTGAGCAGCTCCAGGCCGAGCTGTTCGCAGCGTTGCATCTCGTCGAGAAAGGCGGCCCGGGACTTCTCCAGCCCGGCCTTCTCCGGGTGGCCCAGGTTGATCAGGTAGCTGTCGTGGGGCAGCACGTGCCGCGGCGCGATGCCCACCTTCTCCAGGTTCTCGCGGAAAGCGGAGATGCTCTCCCGCGAGAGGGGCTTCGCCTTCCACTGCCGCTGGTTCTTCGTGAAGAGTGCGAAGGCGCGGGCGCCAATGGCCTGGGCGTTGAGCGGGGCGTTCTCCACGCCACCGGCGGCGCTGACGTGCGCGCCCACCCGCTTCATGCCAGCTGCTTCCTCGCCACGGCCTCGTCACCCGAAGCGAGGCGGAGGAAGGATGCCTCGTCGAGCGGCTTCGAGAGATGGAAGCCCTGGTAGAGGTCACAGGCCTTCTCCCGCAGGAACTCGAACTGGGTCTCGTTCTCGATCCCCTCGGCCACCACCCGCAGGCCGAGGAAGCCGGCGATGCCCAGGATGGCCGCCGCCATGGCCCGGCTCTGCTCGTCGCGGTCCAGATCCTCGACGAAGGTGCGGTCGATCTTCAGTTCGTCCACCGGCAACCGCTTCAGGTACCCCAGGGCCGAGTAGCCGGTGCCGAAGTCGTCCATGGCAAAGCGGATGCCCAGGCGGCGCAGCTTCTCCATCACCGCCACCACCTGGTTGACCTCCTCGCGGATCACTGTCTCGGTGATCTCGAAGACCAGCCGCTCCCGCAACTCCGGTGTCAGGTACCGCTCGCACAGCTCGGTGACGTCCTGCACGAAACGCTGGTGCATGCACTGGCGGATGCTGATGTTCACCGAGAACTGTTCCAGCTCGACTCCCCGGTCGTGCCATCGCCTGAGTGTGACGAAGGCCTGCTCCAGGATGTGCCGGCCCAGTTCGATGATGAGGCCGGTCTGCTCCGCAATGGGAATGAAGAGCACGGGGGAAACCTCGCCCATCTCCCGGCTCCGCCAGCGCGACAGGCATTCGGCACCCACCAGCCTGCGGTCGCGGTCGTAGATGGGCTGGAAGACCAGGCTGATCTCCCTTTGCTCGATGGCGAAATGGAGCAGCCGTTCCAC
>JALWGP010000289.1:6709-8267 GCA_027038775.1 Sedimenticola sp.
TCCCGCACCCCTTCGGAGACCTCTTCGCTGAAGACGAACACGCCATCCCGTCCGGCCGCCTTGGCCTCGTACATGGCGATGTCGGCCTCCCGGATCAGCTTGCCGGCGTCCTGCTCGCCCGCGCCAAAGAAACGCACGCCGATACTTGCACTGATATAGAGGTGGTGCCCCTTGACCACGTAGGTCTGCTTCAGCACCCGCAGCAGCCGCTGGGCCAGGTTCACCACCTTGGCCTCTCCGGTCCTGCGGTCCGGCAGGCGGCGGCCGATGATGATGAACTCGTCGCCTCCCAGCCGGGCGAGGTGGCAGCCGGTGGGCAGCTCGGACCGCAGCCTGCGCGCCACCTCCTTCAGCAGGCCGTCCCCCACCTCGTGGCCGAGGGAGTCGTTGACCGTCTTGAAATGGTCGAGATCGATGAGCAGCAGGGAGGAGAAACCGCCCATGTATTTCAGGTCCACCAGCGTCTGCGCCAGCTGGCTGCTGAAGTACTGCCGGTTGGGCAGGCCGGTGAGCAGATCGTGGATGGCCTGGCGGTGGGTGCGCAGCAGCAGGCCGAAACTCCGTTCCGAGCCGTAGAGCAGCACGCCCCCGAGGATGAAGGCGAAGGCGCTCAGGACGTAGCCGTAGCCCTCTCCCAGCAGGGCGAAATAGACCACCAGCAGCAGCATCATGCCCGGGATGATGGGCCGATAGAGGCGCGGTTCGGGATAGAGGAAAGTGGAAGCCACCGCGGAGGCGCCGATCTGCGTGAAGATGGCGATATAGTTCAGGTGGGCGCGCGTCTCGCCGGCATAGAGCAGGAAGACGACGGCCCACAGCAGGAAGAACAGGTAGTAGTAGGCCAACACCTGCCGGTACCATCTCTCCTTCTCCCAGCGGGCCAGTGCCCGCCGCCGGAAGGCGTGGTGCAGCAGCAGCCCCCAGCCGCTCATCACCAGGATGCCCAGGTACCAGGCCAGCGCCGGCCGGAACACCCCTCCCAGCCAGCCCAGGAAAAGGTAGCCCAGCCCCGGAAACACCGAAAGCAGGATCAGGGGGACGATCTGGCGATGGATGTAGTCGTAGAAGCGCACTTCCATGGCCCACGAGTATACCGGCTGATCCCCCGTTCCACACCCGGACGGGAAGGGGTTTTACCTTGGATCCCCACGAAACGGACCCATGTGAATTGCACGTTTCCGGGACTACACTGAAACCCACGAACCACGACAGGGAATCCCTTCCGATGAACAGGAACAACTTTTCCATCGGCGGCGACAGGAAGCCGCAGATCGAGATCAACAAGTCCACCCGGCAGAAGTTCTGGCAGAACCCCAACTTCACCCTTCTCCTCTACCTGCTCTTCATCCTGCTCTCCTTCCAGGTCTGGCAGGGATACCAGCAGGCCAGGCAACAGGAGATCCCCTTCAACGAGTTCCTCCAGCACGTGGAGAAGAAGGAGGTGCAGGAGGCCATCGTCATCGAGAAGGACCTCACCGGCACCGTCCACGGGAAGGTGGGAAAGAACGACCGGCCGCATCACTGTGTGCGCCTCTCCCACTGCCACACGAAGCACCTC
>JALWGP010000289.1:8277-8979 GCA_027038775.1 Sedimenticola sp.
CACCCTGAAGGATGAAAAGACCGGCCAGCCGAAACACTTCGTCACCTTCCCCCTCTGGCACACCGACCTGGCGAAGATGCTGGAAGAGAACGGCGTCCGGTTCGTGGTGCGCCCCTCCAGCGACTGGCTGAGCAACTTCCTCTTCAACTGGGTGCTTCCCTTCGGCCTGCTCTTCCTGCTCTGGGGCTGGTTCGCACGCCGCATGGGCACCATGGGCAAGGGCTTCCTCAACCTGGGCAACAAGGTGCACATCCACCCCGACTCCCTGCCCAGGGTCACCTTCGACGACGTGGCCGGCAACGAAGAGGCCAAGGAGGAGCTGAAAGAGACCATCGAGTTCCTCAAGGACCCCCAGCGCATCCAGCGCCTGGGCGGCCGCATGCCCAAGGGGGTGCTGCTGGTGGGCCCGCCCGGCACCGGCAAGACCCTGCTGGCGCGCGCCGTGGCCGGCGAGGCGGGGGTCCCCTTCTTCAACATCTCCGGTTCCGAGTTCATCGAGATGTTCGTGGGCGTGGGCGCGGCCCGGGTGCGCGAGCTCTTCGAGCAGGCGCGGGAGAAGGCCCCCTGCATCATCTTCATCGACGAGCTGGATGCCATCGGCCGCGCCCGCGGCGCCGGCCCCGTCATGGGCGGACACGACGAGCGCGAGCAGACGCTGAACCAGCTCCTCACCGAGATGGACGGCTTCGACCCCTCCACCGG
>JALWGP010000290.1 GCA_027038775.1 Sedimenticola sp.
GATGGGCAAAGGCCGCCAGGCCGTGCCCATCAACTGCGCAGCATCTTTATCACCGGCGCCGTTTCCGGCCGCACGCCGCGCCAGATGAAGAACGACTCGGCCGCCTGCTCCACCAGCATGCCCAGGCCGTCCAGCGCCTTTTCTGCGCCATGCGCCCGGCCCCAGCCCACGAAGGCGGTGGGTTCGGCACCGTACATCATGTCATAGACCCAGCCGCCGGGTGCCAGGCAATCATCGGGAATGGCGGGCAGTTCACCTTTCAGGCCCGCCGCGGTGCCGTTGACGATGAGGTCGAAGCGCTCCCCTTCCAGCGCCTCCAGCCCGCATCCCCTCGCCGGGGCCTCCAGTCCCTGCAGCCCGGCCGCCAGGGCCTCGGCCTTCGAGGCGGTACGGTTGGCGATCACCAGCTCCGCCGGATGCTGCTCCAGCAGCGGCCGGGCCACCCCGCGGGAGGCGCCCCCCGCACCCAGCAGCAGCACCCGCCTGCCGGCGAAGCGGAAGCCGTGGTTCACCACCAGGTCCCGCACCAGCCCCACGCCATCGGTGTTCTCGCCCAGCAGGGTTCCGTCGGCCTGCAACGCCAGGGTATTCACCGCCCCCGCCGCGCGGGCACGCTCGCCAAGCCGGTCGGCCAGCCGGAAGGCGCGCTCCTTGAAAGGCACGGTCACGTTCAGCCCCTTGCCGCCTTCCGCAAAGAACCTGCGCACATCCTCCTCGAAGTGGTCGAGATCCCCCAGGATCCTGCCATATTCGATGTCCTCCCCCGTCTGCCGGGCGAAGGCCTGGTGGATGAAGGGCGACTTGCTGTGCTCGATGGGGTTGCCGATGACTGCGTAACGGTCGGTCATGGGTGGAGTCCGGTCGCGGGACGAAAGAGGCCGTCACTATACGACAGGGCCTGCCGACAGTTCCAATTCCATTTGACTGCCATCATCCATGCGACCCCGCTTTTGGGATAGAATCCCGCACTCGTATCCGCTGCGCCCCGCAGCCGGAAACGCACCCCCGTCGGCAGAGGGAGACACACCACCGTGGAACTGAAAAATATCGACCAGATCGAGAGCGCCGCCAGCCAAGGCCGACCCGAGCTGTTCCGGCTGGGTATCGGCCTGCTGTTCATCCTGGGCATCATGATGTATGCCGGCATGCGCTTCACCGAGATCCACAACGGCCTGATGCTGGTGGCCGCCGCCATGATTGGCGGCTACATGGCCATGAACATCGGCGCCAACGACGTGGCCAACAACGTGGGCCCCGCCGTGGGCTCCCGGGCATTGACCCTCACCGGCGCCATCGTCATCGCCGCCATCTTCGAGGCGGCCGGCGCCCTCATCGCCGGCGGCTCGGTGGTAGGCACCATCAAGAAGGGGATCATCGATCCGGCCCTGATCAACGATACCGACGTTTTCATCTGGCTGATGATGGCGGCACTGCTGGCCGGCGCCATCTGGCTCAACATCGCCACCGCCCTGGGAGCCCCCGTTTCCACCACCCACTCCATCGTCGGCGGCGTGCTGGGTGCCGGCATCGCCGCCGGCGGCATGGGGATCGCCAACTGGCCGAAGATGGGCGCCATTGCCGCGAGCTGGGTGATCTCGCCGGTACTGGGCGGCATCATCGCCGCCGCCTTTCTCTATCTGATCAAGCGCACCATCACCTACCGCTCGGACATGATCGCGGCCTCGAAACGGATGGTGCCCATCCTGGTCGGCATCATGACCTGGGCCTTCTCCTCCTACCTGATCCTCAAGGGGCTGAAGAAGGTGTGGAAGGCCGACATCACCACTGCACTGGGCCTGGGACTCCTCATCGCCATCATCATCTATGTCATCGTCAAGCCCCTGGTGGCCCGCCAGGCGAACAAGCTGGAGAACGAGAAGGAGGCGGTAAACCAACTCTTCACCCTGCCACTCATTTTCGCCGCGGCGCTGCTCAGCTTCGCCCACGGCGCCAACGACGTGGCCAACGCCGTGGGACCGCTGGCCGCCATCAACGACGCCATCATCCAGGGCGGCATTCACAAGAAGGCGGCGATTCCCTTCTGGGTGATGATGGTGGGGGCGCTGGGCATCGCCATCGGCCTGGCCCTCTACGGTCCCCGCCTGATCCGTACCGTGGGCTCCGAGATCACGGAACTGGACCAGATGCGCGCCTTCTCCATCGCCATGGCGGCGGCCATCACCGTGATCATCGCCACCCAGCTGGGCCTGCCGGTGAGCTCCACCCACATCGCCGTGGGCGCCGTGTTCGGCGTGGGCTTTCTGCGCGAGTTCCTCAAGGCCTCCTACGCGCGCATGATCGAGGAGATCAAGGCCCACCACGCCGGCGAGGACCACGAGGTGATCGAGGCCTTCCTCAACGAGTTCCGCCGCGCCTCGGTGAACGAGAAGGGACGCATGCTGGCGGAGCTGAAGAAGCACAAAGCCAAGGCGGAACTGACCAAGAAGGAGCGCAAGGGGTTGAAGAAGATCTACCGCAAGGAGCTGGTGAAGCGCTCGGCGCTGATGAAGATCGTGGCCGCCTGGATCATCACGGTGCCCGCCTCGGGGCTGATGGCGGCGCTGCTCTACTTCACCATCCGTGGGATGATGCTGTAGGAGGCCCGCCCCCGGGCCGAATTCCGAACAGTTCGCGGCGGGGGTGCCGCTCCTACAGGGTGATGAAGTCCGAGGGGCGCCGTTTCTACGGTGTGGGGACCTCGTCCAGCTCCCCTGCCTCCACCCGGCGCCCCGCCCGGGGCTCGCGGAAGAAGCGGATGACCTTCTCCCCGTAATTGAGACAACCCTCCGCCTTGCGGATCTCCAGCACCCGCCGTACCTCGTCCTCGCGCACGTGGGCCTTCTTGGCGATCTGCGCGGGCCCCACGCGGGCCACCCGCACTCCCTCTTTCTTCCGGTCCGGCACCGAAGACTGCCACAGCTCGTGCAACGCCATCTCCACCCGCTTGGTCTGGGGCGCGAAGGCCAACACCATGGCCAGATCGTCGGTCTGGCGAATGCGCCGGGCGAAGTGCTCGAGCAGCTGGTCCATCTTCTCCGGGTTCCGGCGCACCGCCTCGAGCAGCCGCTGGCGATCGATGCAGATGAGCTCGGTGTTCACCAGTGCCGTGGCGGTGGCGGAACGGCGCTCCCCGTCGAAAATGGCCACCTCGCCGAAGAAGGCACCGCGAGAGAGGTTGGCCAGCACCATCTCGTTGCCTTCGGGGTCGGTGCGGCTGATGGAGATCCAGCCCTCATCCACGGCGTAGGCGTGTTCGGCTACATCGCCCTGGCGAAACAGCACCTCTCCCGGCGCCAGCAGGATGCGTTCGAACTCCGGCGTGAACTTGTCCAACCAGAAATGGCTCGCCTGGGTGCTGATGTTGCCGAAGGTCCACTCGAACACCTTGTCGAAGGGCGCCAGGATGGGCAGCAGGTGGTCACCGATCACCTCGTTGAAGGTCGGCTCGGCCATGGCCTTGAAGCCGATGCGGTGATACAGGGAGAGCGTGTCGGCCCGCACCGAGCCGATGACGTGGGTCGCCCCCCAGCTGTACATGAGGCCGGCCGCCTCCTTGAAGAGGGCGAAGATCACGTTGCGGCGGTTGCGGTACTCACGACGGATGGCCAGCATGCTGCCACCGACGATGTTGAGCGGCTCACCCCGCTCCTGGTACTCCCGCCGCAGCCGCTCGCGGATCTCGGCAAAGTCGAAATAGGATTCCGCTGGCAGGCCGATGGGCGTATCCTTGTTGATGCGCATGGCGGCGATGGCCAGATCCCCGTCGTAAGCCACCACGTTGGCTGCATCCGGCACGGCGTCGAAATGGTCGACGATGCGCGGGTTGCGCGGGTCCGTCGCGAACTTGCCCCGTTCCGCCACGTAGACGTCGTAGCGAAGCCGGAACACGTCGTCCAGTTCCTGTGCCGTTCGCGCCAGCTTCAGCCGGATGGCCATGGAACAAAATCTCCTGGAGTCATAGGCTTAGGAGTCTGGCATCATGCGACAGTGGAAGGAAGGATTCCATGCGCGGGTTCTCATTTGCGAGCCCCTCCACTTGCAACTGCCCAGGGGGAAATACTTTTCAGGGTCGAAATCCTGACCTTAAAGGCATCTTCAAGCGTAGACCAGACCCGGGGCGCCGGGTACGGATTTCTGGATTTTCTGAAGACAGGAAAGGAGAAGGCAGGGTTCCACCTGAACATGAAAATTATCCTTATGCATCCAGTATTCAGACTTATGCTCCCGCTGGCCTACATGGCGGGCATCTTCCTGCTCTCTTCCATTCCCGACGACGGCACGCCGGAAACCATGGCGGAACGCCTGCTCCGGTGGGCCACCCCGGAACTCCAGAACCTGCTCCATGTTCCGCTGTTCGGCGGGCTGGCGGCGGCCTGGTACTGGGCACTCTACCCCAACATTCGCAACCGGAACATCACGCTGGTTCTCGTCTTCCTGGTCACGGCCACCTACGCCTTCCTGGACGAATGGCACCAGCTCCACGTTCCGGGACGGTTTGGTTCGCTCACCGACATCGCCCTGAACCTGGCGGGGATCACCGGAACGCTCCTTTACATTGCCATCCGGCCGGACACGGCTTTTCAATTTTCCACAGGAACCGTTAAAAAACCATGAAAATGCTGAAAAAAGCCACCGATCGTGCCGGACGCATGGCCTTTCTGTCGGCAAAGCAGCTCTACTGGCGAATGCGCCCGGTCCCGGCGGAACGGAAAAGGCATCTGTTCGTGGCGGGGGTACAACGTTCGGGCACCAACATGCTGATGGATATCCTGGAGAAGAGCTGGCTCACCGACGCTTACCACGAACGGGACCCCAGGGCCTTCGACAACTACAAGATGCGCGAGCTGCCCGTGATCCAGGCACTGGAACAGGCTTCTCCCATGCCCCTGTTCGTCATCAAGGCGCTGTTCGAACTGCAGGAGCTGCCGGACCTGATGCGCCACTTTTCTCCCGCGAAGACGATCTGGATCGTCCGGGATTACAACGACACGGTCAACTCCACGCTCAGGTCGTTCCGCCGCAACCTGGTGCCGAGGATCAACCGGGCACTGCAACCCGACACGGAAGAATGGCTGGGGGCCGGCATGTCCGGGGAGACCCGGGAGCGGCTCTCTCCTCTCGTGACCCCGGAAATGCGGGAGGAGGACGCCGCCGCCCTCCAGTGGTACTTCAGAAACATTCTTTTCTTCGAGATGGGTTTCGACAGCCACCCGGATGTTCTCACGGTCTCCTACGAGAACCTGGTCACCCGGCCGGAAGAACAGATCCGCCGCATCTGTGACTTCATCGGCATCCCCTACGCATCCCGTCTCAGCAGGGACATCTTTTCCAGTTCCATCGGCAAGCGGAAAAAACCCGAACTGTCACCACAGGTGGAGACACTCTGTACAGGTCTCCAGGAGCGTTTCCAGCCGCTGGTGTAACCCATGGGTGTACGAAGCCACTTTCATGGATCCCTGAGCCGTTTCCTCGCGCTCTGCTACACCTTGCTGCTGGTCTATGGAACCCTCTTTCCGCTTCACGGCTGGGTGTCACCCGCCACCGCCCCCCTGCACATCATGCTCCGCAACGGGCTGGCGCACACCTCCTGGTCGGATCTGGTCACCAACCTGCTGGTCTACATGCCCCTGGGATTCCTGCTCATGCGCGGGCTGCCCGCGTTCACCCGCTGCGGCTGGTGCAGGTGGTTGTCGATCCTGCTGGCCGGCACGCTGCTCAGCTTCGCACTGGAATACCTGCAGGCCTACCTCCCCGGGCGCACCCCTTCGGCCAGGGATCTGCTGCTCAATGCGGCCGGCACCGGCGCAGGAGCCTGGCTGGCCCTGGTCCTCAAACCGGGAGGACGGCTGGAGCGGCGCCTCCGGCAGCTGCGTACCGCCTATATCCTCCCCGGCGTGGAGGCCAACCTCGGCCTGACGGTGCTGGGGCTCTGGGCACTGGCCCAGCTCGCACCCCTGGTCCCCTCCCTGGACCTGGGAAGCCTGTGGCACGGGATCAAGCCGTTGTTCAAAACCCTGCAGGATCCGGCGCGCTTCTCCTGGCTGCAGTGGGGGGCATACGTTGCGGACATCGCCGCATTGGGCATCATCTACATCAGCCTGCAGAAGCACCGGTACCTGGCCGTTTCCCGTTTCCTCCTCTTTGCCGGGATCGTGCTGCTGATGAAGATACCGGTGGTAGGGCGGCAACTCTCCTCCGAAAGTTTCCTCGGGTTGGCCGCCGCCGCTGCACTGCTCCCGTTGCTTGCCCGGGGGAAACCGGCGCAGCAATCCCGGATCGCGATCTTCCTCATCCTCGCGGGCATGCTTCTCGAAACGGTACAGCCAGGGGCGGGCGCGAGCACCTCTGCCGGCTTCAACTGGGTACCCTTCAAAGGGCACCTGAGTAACAACCTCGCGGGGATTCTCGACATCCTGTCGGGAGGGTGGCCCATCGTGGGGCTCTTCTATCTGTTCATGCATGCTCACTCCCTTTCACGACACGCCCTGGCAACGGGAACCCTGCTGGTGTTTCTCGGCGCCCTGGGTCTGGAGTGGGTGCAGCTTGCCATACCCGGTCGTTCGGCAGACATCACGGACGCACTCGTTGCTGCACTTGCCTGGGCCTTCCCATGGCTCTACCTGAAAAAACACGCCCCCGAAAAATCACGATACGCGGTTACCCCAGGGGAAAGCGGCTTCACTCCGGGAAAGCCCCGGCCAACGAAATGGTGGCTTTCGTCCGCCACGGGGCTGGCCACCGTGCTGGCCATTGCGGCCGGTATCCACGCCCTTCCCGGCAACCATACCCCCGGGGAGAAAGACGGGAGTTCTCCCGGCATCCTGGACCTGAACACCCTGCCACCCAACCGGTGGGTCAGGATCCACCAGCCGGCACACGCCAACTGGCGGCGCCAGAACCATGCCGGCATCGCCTACGACAGCCGCCGGCACAGCCTGCTGATCTTCGGTTCGGACACGCACCGGAGCAACTGGGATAACAGTGTCCACGAGTTCGACCTCCAGACCCTGACCTGGAAAACCCACTACCCGGAAGCCCCGCCGGAGACCTACCGGACCGACTCCCGGGGCAACCCGGTGGCCGGCAGCGGCCGGCTGCTTCCCTGGGCGATGCACACCTTCGACACCATCGTCTACGATCCCCGGCAGGATGCACTGGTGGTCGCCGCACGCCCCCTGCACAACCCCATGACCAAGAAGGTCAAGGGCATCCGGCAACATCCGACCTGGATCTACGATCTTGCCACCCATGAATGGCGAATCCTGGAAAACGGGGGCAGGCCCGCCCCCAGTTTCTTTGCCGGGGCAACGGCCTACGACAGCCACCGGGATGTCATCGTGGCCTACAAGTACGGGATCTGGGAGCTGGGCCCTGATCGCGAGAAGTGGAAAAAGGCAACCGGGGAAACCCATCACAGTCTCCACTTCAACATGGAATACGATTCGAAACACCGCAGGCTGGTGGTGTTCGGCGATGGCAGGAAGTACAGCGAGGTCTGGGTCTACACGCCGGGCCCCTCGGCCGGAGAGCGGGGTTCCTGGGAAAAGAAGGTTCCGGGGGGTGATCGCTGTCCCCCGGACGAGCACTTCCCGGTGGCATTCGACGGGGAACAGGGAGTGTTTCTGCTGCTCCCCTTCGACCAGAAGGCCGGGGTCTCCCGCACTTTCATCTATGATCTGGAAACCAACACCTATACCAGGCTCCCGGGAGCGGACATGAAATTACGGAAGATGAACTACATGATGACCTGGGACCCCCTGCACAAGGTGTTCCTGCTGGTGACGGGCTACTGGAAGGAGCCCGCCACCGTGTGGGCCCTGAAACTGGACCTCGATGCCCTGCGCGGTGGGGCCACACCATGAAATTCAGCAGCCGGCTGGTGAGATGGATACTGATCCTGGCCATGCTGCCGGCGGCAGGCGCGCTGCAGGCCCGGCTGCAGACCACCGCCACCGCCTACCAGTGGGACGGCAGGCACTTTTCCATTCCCCTGGAAATCCGGGACAACTCGGGCGTCCGGCGCAGCCGGTGGCCGGTGACTTCCGGCGTTCCCCTGCCATACGGCCTGGTGAAGCGTCCCGATGACCTCCGGCTGGTGGACGCCGACGGGCGGGAAATCGACTGCCAGTTCACCGTGCTCAGCAGGTACTGGGCCCGGGACGGCTCCATCCGCTGGCTGCTGCTCGACTTCCAGGTGGACCTCCCCCCCAATGGAACGACGGTGGTGCGGCTGCAGAACGACCGCCCCCACGCTTCCATCGCCAATCCTCTCCTCGTAACGGAAGGGAAGGAGTCGATCCGGATCGACACCGGCCCGCTGAAAGTCGAAATCCCCAGGAACCACGCCAGCCTGTTCGAGCGGGTCCAGGTCCGGGGCGAGGTGGTCCTGGAAACTGCGGCCGGGGATGGTCCGTTCCTCCGCTCTGCCCGGGTACCTTATGCCCAGCGGTTCTGGGGAGACGAGTGGAACACCCACGGCTGGGAGAAAAACCGGAAAGTGAACCGCGTGGATGTCCCGGAAGCGCTTCACCAGGGCGTTCTATCGCCTTCCCGTGACGTAGAGGTGGAAACGGCGGGCCCCATGCGCACCACCCTCGTCCTTCGCGGCCGGTACAGACCCACCGGCGGAACAAAGCTGCCGAAAGGCCTGACCTGGAACTTCACCACGCGGCTCCACTTCTACCGGGGACACACCTTCGTGCAGGTGGAACACGCCATCGAGAATTCTTCCGACGAGAGGCCCCAGTGGGTGATGCCCTTCCTCGAGGCCGGGCTGCGCCACTCCCTGAAACTGGAGCCCGTGGCCATGGCGACCCTCGGGATCAGGAAGCCACCACGGGGCAAGAAGCACCTGGTGCAAGTGGCGCTGCTCCCGGGCGAGAAGGCGACGCTCCTGCAGCTGAAGCAGGAAAAGAAGGGCCACCCCCCCAGGGTGCTGGCCCACACTCCCGGAGATGAGGCAGCCCCCACGG